>DASVCP010000500.1:0-3505 GCA_036381555.1 Gammaproteobacteria bacterium | reverse complement strand
GCTCGTCGTAGTGTTCTGGCTAGCGGTTCTCAGTTCCTTGGTTAGCCTTGGGTTTGCCCGAAAGGGGCGGTGGGCTCCGCTTGGGGCGGCATTAGCCGCATGGGTTTTACTTTTGCCAGCATCAAGCGCCATGTTCACTTGGTCTGTTTGGTGGTTTAGGGGTTTTGGGCCATGAAACCTACAAGTGTTTCAATTTGACTCGGCGCGAATACGCGCCTCGAAAATTAAACAAACGTGAGGCTCTATGAATCAGATTAAACGAGCTGGAATCTCATTGGCAGCGATCTTCGTAGGATGGTGTTTGATGGCGGCAGCCTACGACAAGCCGCAGTGGTATTTCGGGGCGTTAGGAATCCTTGGGGCTGCGTTTTGTCTCGTTGCAATAGGTTGGTGGGTTGTTTCGGCTCTCAGAGGGAACGGGTAATTCGTGGCCCGCGCCGGTTAAAATAGCGTTATGGTTCTTATTTGAGAATTGCGATAATTTTGTTAATGCTATCTGGTTGTTCCACTAATTTCTTGAAGCATGAAATCGATATCTCCGGTTTATTGAGCGACTCTTCTTGGAGATATGAAGGGAGTTATAGGGATGGAGATAGAGGTTTAATTGAAACTCTGGAATTTCAGGTGGGTGGTGTTTTTAAGGAAACATCATGGGCGGGTGCATCATGCAGCCCCAATGCTGATGGAGTTTTATGGTAGATGGGCGTTGAATGGGGAAACTATTAATATCGAGTATCCGCCAGTTACTTATCAGTATGAAATAATGGTGATTAGCGAGAAAAAATTAGTTTTGCGGAGCCATCAAAATAATAAAATGAAGAAATATGCAAGAATTGAACCATAACAAGGGACTGTTCAAAATTCCGTGTCAGGTTAAATTCAGATTTCCAGATGCCGATCTAGCCGTCCTTCAAAATGAATTCGGTGCTGTCGGCGCTTCGTTCCAGTTAAATCAACGTTAAGAGGCTAGGGTGATATGATGAAATATTGCGTAACGAACAGGGGCGGCTGATAACCGCCCCCGCCCGGATTGGCATCACGTTAGGAAGGGGGGACCTTAGTTAAAGTTATCGGAAATTCTTCCAAACCCGATCACGCCGTTACAGTGCAGCCATTGCGTGTATGAACCGCCGCCGCATTGTCCGTTGGCATAGGCGCCGGTGTTGTACTGCATGTTTTCCGCCTGTCGCGGAACCTGGTTGTCAACTTTCACCCAGTCGATGATCACATCCCTCAGTCCGCCGTCGTTGTCAAACTGAATGTTGATGTCGCCGTCACCTGTGACGGTCGCGGTGTATAACTGAAAACTGGCGCCCAGCCACCAGCCTGCATTGACGGGCTGGCCGTCGATCAGCAGGTTGATGTGCTCGCCGCCGGCGTTGCCGCGGGCGCGAATGGTGATGGTGTGGCTTGGATCGAAATCGCCGAAATCCACGGCGCCGTTGCAGTGCAGCCACTCGGTATATCCGCCGCCGCCGCAGGTGCCGTTGGCGTAAGCGGCGCCGTTGTTGGCCATCTGTTCGGTTTCGCGTCTTTCACCGTCCACTGTAATGTAATCCAGCCTGACGTCGCGGCCGTTCTGTATGCCGTCGTCGTTGGCGAATTCGACGCTGACTTCGCCTTCGCCGCGTATCGTGCCGGTGTAGGTCTCGTAACTGGTTGACAGGATATGGCCGTAATCCACCGGATTGCCGTCGAGCAGCACGTGAACCCGTTCATCTCCCCGGGTGCCAAGGGCCCTGAACTGGTAAACCCTCTGCTGGAGTGAGGCACACGATCCGCCGACGGCGACCGCCGCCGTATCCCATACTTCGTTGTTGGGACCCCGTAACGTTATCGTGGCATTTCCTGAAGAATTTCCGGTAACGTACTGCTTTGTTGCTCCGTTACCCGATGTTGATACGTTGCTGCTGTTGCTGGTCACCTCGATTTCCGGATAGGGACCGCCGAACAGTGCATAGTTATCCAGGCTCAACAGGATCGATTCGCCTACCGCGACCTGATAGCAATCCTCAGCCAGCGCGACCTGTTTCGGTAGCGTTCCGACGGTGATATCCAGTTCCGTGACGTCAGCCTCACCGTTGGCATTCCATGATTCCACGTTGAATGCCACTTCATACAACTCACCGTCCATGGGCATTGCACCCGTGGCATGCCAGGCGTCAAAGTGTTCACTGACGCTGATTGGGCCGGAGATAACTCCCGAGGGGTCCGGAGACTGACTGGCGCTGCCGCGATCCTGCCGGACACTGACATACTGGTAAAACGTCATGTTTCCCCAGGGGGTGGGTTTATTAACACGCTGGGCTCTGATCAGATCGTAAGTGGTGCCGTCAATCACTACCGTGCCTTGAGGTTCAGGTGCCGGATCTTCCGCGGCGCCCGGCATCGAATGGTTCCACTGGTACCAGTTTTCCGTGATGTAAAATTCGGCGACCGGATTGTTCGTCCAGCCGTAGATACTGACATTCGAGTTGCCGCCTGTTACATATTCAGGCTGCCAGTCGACTTTATAGGTGGCGTAAATCGGGTTCATGTCCATGTATGAGTTGCCGTGACCGTCACCGAAATACAGACCGCGACGGGCCAGGTGATTGGTCATGTTCTGGTAACGGGTACTGAAGGTCAAGCCGTCGCCGGGCGTCATGCATGAAGTGGGTTCCGCGTCCTGGCTCCATAGTTGCCAGTAGAAGCCGCTGGTGTCGAGTTGCCGGTCCTGGCCGTTCGAAATGCAGATTTCCTGTGCGCTTGCCTGCTGAATGCCGGGCACGAGCAACACGAGCGCGGCGCACGCTTTGATCGTGGTTCTAAACGAATAATCTTTATTCACGTTTGTCTCTCCGTTCTGTTTTGCGGTTTATCCATGTTTGCCCCAGGCTTTTATGCGCGCGGGCAAATCTTTTTTTCAGTCTTCTCCGGCACTGACGCATCCCGCGTCAGACCGGAGAAGACAAATGAGGCAGATATCAGTGAACGTTGATGAACTTCGCGACGGACGGTACACCCTGGTTGGAAACGACGAACAGCATGTAGTATCCCGGCGGCGTCACTCGCCCGTTTGGCGGGGCCGTCAGCGTGAGTGTGTTGCCGGATCGGGTGTTGATCGTAAGCTTGACGGCTCTCTGGCCCTGATCGAACCCATGCGTTACCGCGCCGGGAGCCATCAGCACCGCGCTGCCGATATTTGAGGCGGATACCGCGGAGTTCAGTGTTACCGTGAAGGATTGGCCGTAGACCGGGTCTTCGTCGCTGACCGACTGGATCGCCGGGCGCGGATTGCCGCTTTCCAGGTATGGCGGACTGAATATCTCGACACGCCGCTCCGGCCACTTGTAAGGGTCTTCGTTCCAGGCGTGATCGCGCCCGGCGGTAAGCACGCGCGCGTCCGGCAGCAACAGGGCAGTCGAGTGGTAGAGCCTTGCCACGCGCATCGGGCACATTTCGGTCCAGCTGTCTTCCCTCGGATTGTCCGGATCGTCCGGATCGCCCGGATCGTATATCTCGG
>DASVCP010000499.1:0-4476 GCA_036381555.1 Gammaproteobacteria bacterium | reverse complement strand
AGCAAACCATGTCGCACCAACCGTGCATGATAATCCGCGACCCAGGCGTAAACCCGCGAATCCGGCCAGGCGATATAGCAGTCCCGCAATAAGGATACAAGATCATAGGCTATCGGCCCGCTGACGGCATCCTGAAAATCGAGAATGCCCGGATTGTTGGAGTCGGTTATCATCAGATTGCGCGAATGGAAATCACGGTGCACGAAAACCTTCGGTTGCGCCAGGGCATTTTCGGTTAGTAAACCGAAGGTTTCGGCCAGAATGTTTTCCGCTTCAATGTCCAGTTTGAGTGCGAGATGCGTTTGCAAAAACCACTCACGAAAAAGTGACATTTCCCTATTGAGCAGTGCCTCGTCGTACGGCGGTAAGGTGCCATGAGGTACACTGGTTTGCATAATAAACAGTGCGTCGAGGGCATCGCCGTAAAGTCGGTCGACCGTATCGGTGTTCAACTTGTCCAGGTATGCGGTTTTGCCAAGATCGCTTAACAGGATAAAGCCCAAAGACAGATCGGCCGCATAGATGTGCGGAACGTGCAGATGATTGGCTTCGAGCAGCCTGTCGATACGGACAAAACTTTCACAGTCTTCGAGTTGGGGCGGAGCATCCATCGCGATATAAGTGGTCTTCCCAAGGCCGATACGAAAATAACGACGAAAACTCGCATCCTCGGATGCGGGCTGGACGGTGAAAGCCTGCCCGCCGTGAGTTGAATCCAGCCAGGACGTTAATGCGCTGAAGCGGTCTGTATATGTCATAAGGCAATTTGGCAGTGGAGGTTCAGGGAGCTTGGGAACGGGTCTGGCGTCTGGATTTGGGACGGTATCGAATTCAAAAATTCAGGCGACATTAGGGTATAATGGCCCGGCTCATTTATCCAGCATTTCGCACAAGGAGTATCTATGTTACGCAAACTGATTCGGGTCGGCATCGTACCGGTTGTATGCTCGGCGCTCAATGCGGCTTATGCCGCCGGCTTGGACGTCAGTCTGGGCGACGAAACGGCGCAGTTTGTTTACATGTTTGACAGCGATTCACAAATCGGCATCGGCGGAGCGGACATCGGTGCTGGAGTTTTTTTTAACGAGCAGGATGATTATTTGCTCAACTTCTCGGTTTTGGTCATGGGCCATTCCGCCGGCAGAAACCGCGCATTGCAACTTGGCGCGGGCGCCAAAGCCTATGCCGGCGAATTGGATATTCCCGACCAGGAAAGCGTAGGGGCGGTGGCCGTGGGTGGCAAGATCAGTTACATATTTCCAGCCAGCATGCCGATGGCGCTATCCGCTGAACTGTTCTATGCGCCTGACATTACTTCCTTTGGAGACAATGAAAGTCTGACCGAACTGTTGCTCAGGCTGGAAATCGAGGTGGCGCCCACGACCCGGTTTTATCTGGGTTACAGAAACCTGGAAACCGAGTTCGAAAACAGCGGGGTCGACTATGAGCTGGATGAGGGCGGCCACGTTGGGGTCAGGTTCTCGTTCTGACGATTATATAAAATCCATCCAACCACAGAGGACACAGAGGGTAAGAGAAAGCCAAATAGACCTTCATGGATTTCTGCGAGATTTTTGAGTTTCGGCGTCCAGCATAAATTTTTTAACTCTGTTTTCTCTGTGCCCTCTGTGGTGAAAGTCTTTTTTCTTTTATGGATCAAGTAAAGCGGTTGTTGGAAATCATGGCGGCGTTGCGAGACCCCGAGACGGGTTGCCCATGGGACCTGCGGCAGAATTTCGACACCATTGCGCCCTATACCCTCGAAGAGGCTTACGAAGTCTGCGATGCCATCGCCAGGCGGGATTACGGCGAGCTCCGGGAGGAACTGGGAGATCTGTTGTTGCAAGTGGTTTTCCACTCGCAAATGGCGGCGGAAGAGGGACATTTTACATTTGAGGAGGTGGTGCGGGCGATCAACGAAAAGATGGTCCGGCGTCATCCGCATGTATTCAAGCGCAATGACGGTCAGCAGGGCGAGTCAGTCAGTATGGATACCATCAAGCGATTCTGGGAGGAGGAAAAAGCCAGGGAACGTTCCCGGAAAGAAACTCACGGCCTGCTGGAAGGAGTGGCGCTTGCATTGCCCGCTTTGAAACGCGCCCAGAAATTGCAAAAGCGGGCGGCGGGTGTGAATTTCGATTGGAAGGATATTGCAGGGGTAATCGATAAACTCCAGGAAGAACTTGATGAATTTAGCCAGGCGTTGAGAAAGAAAAATCAACAGGCATTGGACGAAGAGCTGGGGGATTTGCTGTTTACCTGTGTCAACCTTGCCCGGCACATCAGTGCTGACGCCGAGGACTGCCTGCGGCAGGCGAACCGCAAATTTGAGCGCCGGTTTGCACGGATGGAGGTTCGGTTGAGAGACCGTGGAACGCGGTTGGAAGATTGTACTCCGGACGAGCTTGATGCATTATGGAACATGGCAAAGCGGGACGAAGAGTAGCCATTTCGACCGGGACGACCAATTGGTTTGAGTATCACGCTTGTTCCTGGCCGGGTTTTCCCCGCGCTGCCGGAATTTCCAGTTGCGGAGGGTCCGGTAATGGATATGAGTGGAACGGAAAAGCTCGGGGTGTGGAGAAGCGGTTCCACCCGCAGGCCGGTGGTAATTGATGTCGAAGCCTCCGGGTTCAGCCCAGGCAGCTACCCGATTGAAGTGGGCGTGGTTTTGGAGGATGGCGGAGGCTACTGTGTGTTGGTCAAGCCAGAACCCGAGTGGACGTACTGGGAGCCCATTGCGGAGCGCCGTCACGGGTTGACCCGGGAGTTATTGCTCAGGTGCGGACTACCGGTTACCACCGTGGCGCATCAGTTGAACACTCTGCTGGAAGGAATGACGGTTTACACCGAAGCGATTGGGAATGACGCAGTTTGGTTGGATCTGTTGTTTTACCGCGCCGGTCTGCCTCGCTTGTTCAAGTTGGAAAACCTGTGCGCTTTATTGCCCGAAGACCGGCTGCCTCTATGGGATCATGCAAAGCGGGAAATCATTGAAGCACTGAATGTTTCGCGACGCAGAGCGAGTGCCGATGCCAGGATACTGCAGTTGGCGGCTGAACGGTGTGTGCGCGGTCATTGGGACGACAACTGAACACGGTTGGAAGTAACGGTGAACGAATTGTTCTGCTACGGAACTTTATGCGCGCCGAATACCATGCGCGCCGTCATCGGTCGGGTGCCCCCCGCCCGGCTTGCGGTTTTACCTGCCTTTGCCTGTTATCGGGTCTCGGGAAAGGCCTATCCGGGGGTGGTCGCCGATCAATCCTCGTCTACAGAAGGGTTTTTGTACAGCGGTCTTACTGACGCGGAGCTGAAAAAACTGGATGCTTATGAAGGCGGCGAGTATTTACGTCAGCGGCAGACAATAACCACATTTCCCGGCCGGCAATCCGTGCAGGCGTGGGTTTACGTTATTCACCCGTTATGCCGCGCCCGCCTTTCCAGGACGATATGGAAAGCTGTGCTGCCGCAAATCGGGGATAAGAGCCTGACGCAGAGACGCAAAGGCGCAGAGAGTTGAATGTTTTGTTGAGCAGTTACTGAAGGAAGAAAATTCCGGGATTTAGAGCGATATGCGCTCAAACATTCTTGAAATTACTTAACTATTTTTCTCTGTGCCTTTGCGCCTTCGCGTCAAAATCTTTTGACCCTCGCCGTGTTCCCAGAATGATCCCCTGGCTTTTCAGTTGCTCAAGCGCCTGCCGGCCGCCCTCCATGACCACTTCGGGTTTGGGGTGCAGCATTTCCTCAACGATCTTTTCCAGCGCGCTCCGGCCGGTCAGAGACTCATCTTCCTCGAGCAGGTAAAGCAGGCGCGCGGTCACCGGATTGATCAAGATAAATCGAACTTGGTCTTTTCTGTCCCGGTAAACCACGATATGCGTGGTCTGTTCCGGCGGTTCGACAGGCTTGAAGTCAGGCCCTAATTTGTGCACCGGCCACCGATAACTCAACACCCATGCAAGCGGGGATATTGCGGGATGCCCGCCCAGAAGGTCGGCGTTGGGATCGATGAGATCCATATCGACAGGTACATCGGAAACCGATAACGCCAGCTCCACCCATTCGTAATGAGCGAGCTCAAGCAGAAACGGCGGATCGCAGGGCTCGGGCTGTCGTTCGTCTTGCAGGTAAGCGAGAAATTCCTGCGAGATTTCCAGAAAATAGGGAGACCTGCTTTGATGACGCGCCATGAAGTCGCGCACCATGCAATGCCAGTCCTGATTATTATAGAGTTTGCGAATAACCGGAAAACCGCTGGCAATAAAGCTTTCGATGTTGCGATAAAACAAGTCCCGGTAGACAGCCATGCGGCGGTTCTCGATGCCGGATGGCGGGGGGTTTTTTCGCGGATCCCGAATATGGGCGGCAAATGAATACTGTTGTTTAATGAAAGCCGGTTCGTCAGTCATGGTGGCCGGGCTCAGGGAGAGTTATCGAGGTGCAATTTCTGTTATGACTGCGCGTATTTGG
>DASVCP010000498.1:0-6809 GCA_036381555.1 Gammaproteobacteria bacterium | reverse complement strand
CGGCGGCCGCGGAAAAACCTCGGGGTCCGCGCCGTAGCTTATAAAAACCGATACCGGTTATAACCGCCTGACATTCGGGAGGTTTTTACAACCGAATTTTTTACACGGCAGGAGTAATTTTTACCCGGTCCACCGGTTGGCCTGCTGTTTGCTGAATATGCAATGCGCTTTATAAATCCGAATAGGGAAATCCGATGGATATTTTGCGAATCCTGATAGCTATTTTACTGCCTCCGCTCGGCGTATTTCTGCAAGTGGGTTTTGGCGGTGCGTTCTGGCTGAATATTTTACTGACACTGCTTGGGTATATTCCCGGTATTGTGCATGCCATATGGATCATCGCCAAACGGTAAACGTTATACGCGGTTGCTTGTGCTGCAAATTTTACAAGATCCCGGCTTTGAAAACGTTATTACCTTTGCAGGCGTCATGCCCGTTTATCCGTGATTCATAAAATGTATCCTGTCATGCGGTACTGCTGGATACACCGGCGTGGAAACCTGTATGGGCATATCTTTTGCTTTGGATACTTATTATTGTTTTGGAGATTTACAGACCCTTGAGCATGACTATATCGATTTCCTGCAACGATATCACTACGGATCAGAAGGCGAATCTGAACGATGATTTTGGTGTGCATGGAGAGGATGTTGAAGGAACTTCTCTTGATAAGAGCCGGGATGAAGGGCCGGCAATCTTTAAAATTGAAGCGAGGCTGGAAGATCTTGGAAAGTGTATCGATGCGCTGCAATCGAAAATCAAGTTCTCACCCAGAAAGACGGGTGTCGGGATGCAGCCGGCGCTGAGCGAATTTCATATTAACTACGTGGAAGCCAGGGTCAACATGGACAAGCTGAAGACCGAGGGTGTTTATGATCCTCATAAGCTGAAATTGAGCCTGATAAAGGACCTCGAGGAGTTGGAAAGAATTTATATGAGAATTTATCGGCAGTTTTATGAGCATTGATTCTGCTAGGATGAGAGCATTGGTTTTTACCGACAAGGAGGATATATGATTAAAGTTGTAAAGGATGCAGGGAAAGTTTGTTTTATGATTTTGCTTGGCACGGGTCTGTTCGGTTGTGCGGGCACTGACACACGCCAGAGCACCGGCGAGTATATCGACGATGCGGCCATAACGTCCAAGGTGAAATCCGAATTGTTGAGAGACGACCGGGTAAGCGGGCTGGCGGTTGAAGTCGAAACTTACAAGGGCGTAGTGCAGCTGAGCGGCTTTGTCGATTCCGCGGATGAGCGGCGGCGCGCGGAGGAACTGGCCGAGGAAGTGAACGGCGTACGTAATGTGAGGAACGATATACAGGTGAAGTAAACCCGTGAAGGAGGTCGGTTATGCTGTACTGGTCACTGGTGTTTCTGGTGGTGGCTTTTGTTGCGGGGCTGCTTGGGTTTACCGGCATTGCGGCTACCGCGGCGGGCATCGCCAAGCTTTTGTTTGTGGTGTTCGGCCTGATGTTCGTGATCATGCTGGTGGCGTCTATGGCCGGCAGAGCGAGGTGGTAGCCAAATGAATAAGAAACCGCGAATAGGCGCGAATGGCAGAAAATATGTTCCTTTCCATTTCTGCATTCCCGCCATCCCTGGCGGTCAACGCGAATAAATTAACAAACCTGTGTTGGTGTTCATTCGCGTCTATTCGCGGTAATGGTAATAAGGTTTTGGTTTTTCAACCGAAAATTCTTTTCTAAAGATAAGGCGAGCCGAGCCAGCAGAAAGCATCCCTGAGCCTGGCGGGCAGAGATCGATTGTCCATGTCTTCCAGCGTAATTGCCCGGCTGACGTTTTTGGTTTCTTCGAAGTTGGCGATCAGTTTGGAGGCCAACTCCCTGCCGAATATCTCAACGCACAGCTCGAAGTTCAGGCGGAGACTGCGGGCATCCCAGTTGGCGGAGCCGATCAGCGTATATTCGTCGTCGATCAGCAGGACCTTGGTGTGCGCGAAGGGCGGCGGCCGGTAGTACACTCTGACCCCGTACAGCAGTATCTCCCATAAAAGCTTTCTGGTCGCCCAGTCCACCCAGGGGACGTCGCTTTTTTCCGGCAGGATGATTTCCACCGTGACACCCTTGAGCGATGCGATTCTCAATGCGGAAATCAACTCGTGGGACGGCAGGAAATAAGGTGTCATGATAGCGATCCCGCGGGTGGCATTGGCCACCAGGCCCGCCAACAGCGACTCCAGCCTGTCCATGGGTTCATTGGGCCCGTCAGGGATGGTTCTGCAGGCGTGTGAGCCGGAGACGTCGGTTATCGTATCGTCGTGTGTCAGTGTTTCACCACAGATAAAGAACCAGTCGCGTCTGAACACGTCCGCCAGTTGGGACACCACCGGACCCTCAAACACAAACTGTGTGTCTATGACCGGCCGCTTTCCGCCGTCTTTATCAGTAACATGCCGCCCGCTGATATTCATGCCGCCGGTGAATCCTGTTCTGCCGTCCACGATCAGCAGTTTGCGGTGGTTGCGAAGATTTAAATAAATCTGCGGTGGGAACAGTCTGAGTGGCAGGAACTGGTGGGCGTCAATGCGACCGGCAGCCAGTCGCCAGCTGGCTTTGGGAAGAGGCGTCAGTTCGCCGAAACCGTCGGTAATGACATGAACCGATACTCCGCGGTTGCGGGCCCCGATCAATGCTTGAATGAATGCTTCTCCGATAGCGTCGATTTCAAATATATAGGTGCACAGATAGATGTAACGCTCGGCCGATTCGATGGCTTTGAGCATGCTCGGATATGCCTGTTGACCGTTATGCAGAACTTCGACGTGGTTGCCAGTGACCATGTGGTAGTCGCTCAGGGAGGCGCCGATAACCGCGGCGGGCGGGAAGCGATCGCTGAGCTCGGCGGAGCTGACATGATATTTTTCTCCATCCCGGCCGGGAGCGCGCGGATATCGCAAGTCCAGCTTTTGCCCGCGCCTGCGAACCCGGTTGACGCCGAACAGGTAATAAAACAGCGCCCCGCCGGGGATCAGAAAAATCGCGCCGATCCAGGCGGTGGCGGAGCGTGACCGGCGCTTATAAAGGAGAGCATGACCGGCCGCCCCGGTGGCGATGATCAGGTGTAGAATCAGCAAGTAATCGGTCAACTTATAACCCCGACTCGGAAGACATGGACGGCTATACTCTCGTGGCGTTTATGGCGTGGTGTTTATGGCCTGCCAATCGCGGTATTCGCCGGGAGGGCATCGGCCGCCCTTTGAAGCGAAGTTTATAATGTTTTTGCTTTTGCTTATATACTGAACCTGCGGCTTTTATGGGTTAGGACTCCGACGGGTCGTCGGTGACGTCATCTTTTTTGAACCTCTTGTTGTAAGCGTCCACGAAGGCGTTTTTAAACAGCCCTCCGATCATCGACAAAACCTGAATATCCGGTTCATCCAGCGTGCCTCTTACCGGAATGTCGGTGGCTATCCTTTCCTTTTCCGGGTTGTTCAATATTACGCCGACCACGTCGCTCAGGCCCTCCCAGGCCAGAATGAATCCCGAGTCCTCGTCCTGCTCGACATCCTGTTGCCAGTTGAGTACATTGAGGTTTTCAATCACCGGTCGTATATAACCCTTTAAATCGTTGTTTTCCGACTTTATTTCGCTGAACAAAGTCAATAATCCGCTTTTAACGTCAAGATTGGCGTAGGCGCGCGTTAAGTCCTGTATTTCGACCAGAGGGAATTCCTCCAGCTGCAGGCTGAATTCGAATACCGGCGGTTTGCTCAGAAAGTTCATATCCATGCCCAGCTCGAATTGCGACTCCTGCATCGCCTTGCCGCTCATTTTTAATTTCGCCGGCGTTTCATCGCCCGGCGCGGCTTCCACATTCTGCAGATTGGTCGCCGTCAGTTGGATGTTGCTGAGGAAAACGTCCACTTTCGGCTCGGTTTCGATATTCATAAAATGCACTTCACCGTCCTGAACGACGGTACGGTTGATCCGGAAGGGAAAAAGCTCGTCCAATTTCTGTTGCCAGTCGACTTCTGTTCCGGTTTGGCGATTGCGCGGATCGCGCGCATCGACGATGTGTATCCGCGGGTTCTCGATATAAACGCTGCCCGCCAGGACGCCTTCCCGCCAAAGCGCTTTCCAGTCTATGGTAACCTCTGCGTGTTTGACATCGAGCAGCGGCGCGGGAATATCGCCGTCGCGTTTCCTGATCGTCAGATCCTCGACTTCGAACTGGCCGATGATCAGGGCAAGGTCGACATCGGACACCCGGCCTGTGTAATTTTCAATATTCGCAAGCTCCCTGTTTATGATGTCTTCGGCTACGTAGGGCAGCGCGATCCTCGCCAGCAACAGAACGGCGGCAATCGACAGAACGATTACCAGGGTAACCTTTTCCGTACGTATGAAGGCGGATTTCAGTGTCATACAAGCTCAAGGTGGATCGTTCCGCCTCAAGCCGCAAAATTTGTACCATTAAATAACATTTAACCACGGAGAGCACGACCACCATGGACGGTGGAAGTGCAGATTTTGCAGGGAGTAGAAATCTGCCGGAGAACACAGAGAGAGCGAAAGAAAAGTAAAATTATAAAATTCGATAAGTCAATTTTAAGAAATTCATTAATCAGAGTTCAAACAGATAAAGCTATTTTCGAAGACTCCGATGGATTATAAGTAACATCATTTCTTGGATCTTAAAACCTTCTATTGGTTTTTTCTCAGTGTTCTCCGTGCTCTCCGTGGTTAAAATTTTTTTCCCTGCGGTGGATTCGTTCTTTTACTTTACTGACGTAGTTCAGGATCAGGAAAACCAGTATTCCCAGTACGATGGCGATCTCGTAGCGTTGCCAGGCCACGGCGATGCCCAGGGCGCCGGTTGCCCAGATGCTCGCGGCCGTGGCGGTGCCGGTGACGTTCTTTTCGCTTTTGATGATGGCGCCGCCGCCGATGAAGCCGATGCCCGTCAGTATGCCGCCCATGACCCTGGCCTGGGCGAATTCCTGCGAAAACACTTCGATACCTATGAGCATAAAGCTGCACGCCGCCACGGATACGAGCGGGAAAGTCCGCAAGCCGGCGCTTTGCGCGCGCATTTCGCGGTTCCAGCCGCTGGGCAGTGCCAGCAGGAAGGCGACGCTGAGCAGAAAAAGATGACGACCGATTGACGGCCAGTCGATACTGAAGTCAAGCATGTTTTCAGCGGCTGTTTGGCGGGCGAGGGGGATATAGCGTGCTGGACTTCGAGATCGATATGTTATAGGTGTTCATGCGGGTCATGATAAAGGCTGATTTGTTTGCGCCTCGGCAAAAACCTTGAGCATGCATTCGTTAAAAGCCGGTATGTCTTGCGGGCTGCGGCTGGTGATCAGGCCGCGGTCATGAACCACTTCCTTGTCGATCCAGTTGGCCCCGGCGTTGATGAGATCCTTCCTGACCGAAGGATAGGAGGTTAATGTACGCTCCCTGACCGCGTCGGCTTCAATAAGCATCTGGGGTCCGTGACAAATTGCCGCCACCGGTTTGCCGCTACCCATGAACTCTCTGATGAACGCGACGGCATCGGTGTTCATTCTAAGCCTGTCGGGATTGATTACGCCACCCGGTAACAGCAACGCGTCAAAGTCATCAACTTCCGCCTCGTCAACCGGAATATCGACTTCGTAGCTATCGCCCCAATCCGTGAAGCGCCAGGCTTTTACCGTGTCTTCCTGCGGTGATACGACATACACTTCGGCACCTGCCTGCCTGAGCGCTTTCACGGGTTCGGTGAATTCAACTTCTTCAAAGCCGTCGGCTATGCATACGGCTACTCTTTTTTGTTCGAGTTTGACGGACATTCCACCTCCCGGTAAAAAACGGCACTTCCCTGTGCCTAACGCTCTTGTCTTAGTACGTCTCCCAAAAAATCATCGATCGTGGTATTCGGCCGATCGAAAGTAGTCGTGTATGCGCCGGCCCCACGAGACACTGGCCATATCCGGCCATTCGTCTTTGTCAAAACCCGGCGCCTCTTTCAGGCTTTCCTTGTCGATGCCCAAACGCAAACACCTGGCGTCAGGGTCGGGTTCGAATGCATACCAGGGGATGGCCATCAATTTTTCGCCTATGCCCAGTATTCCACCGGCCGAAAGAATAATGTAGGCGATTTCTCCGGTAGACATATCCAGCATGACGTCTTTGATGGAGCCGAGCTCTTCGCCTTCGTAATTCCGTACGTCGTCACCTAACAGGCGAGCCACCGATACGAGTTTCGGGCCGATGTCTTTGTCGATACGGGGCATTTGCGCGCTCCATGAAGCCTGCGATACAACAAGTACGGCAATAATCGTTCCAGCTGCCGGTCTGATTCCGGTTGTGTGAAACGGGGAGTCAGCGCGGTTGCGATGGATTTTGACGGCTCGCCCGCCGTTACGATCGGGCATTGCCGTAACGAAAAATTCCTGGAAATACGGTGACGGTGTATTGGGGGATTATATGTAAATTTTTCCTGTAAACACTTCATGTAATGCGGCGATAAACGATGCAGTGTGATTTTGCACACTGTTACCGGGTTAACGCCTTGTTGCGGGAGTTTTAACCCCGTTCCTCGTTGCCGGGCATGGCACCGGATTTGCTTCAGCTATGAATAATCATGCACGGGAAATTTGTTTATTTAAACTAAGGAGTTGGTCATGGGACATCGAGATGAAATATACAAGAAGACAAGGGTTGGTATATTGAGTTGTTGCTCGATATTCCTCATTGCCGGCTGTGCGACAAGCCAGCCGCCGCAGGAGATGCTGACGAAAACCGAAGCCATGATAGAGCAGGCCATTGATGTCGATGCGAGAAACTATGCGCCGACAGAAC
>DASVCP010000497.1:0-2881 GCA_036381555.1 Gammaproteobacteria bacterium | reverse complement strand
ACACCGGTTTCAGCGCGTTTCAATCGTTGACGCTGCGGGGAATCTGCTGCGCATTGACGGCGTTGCTGGTGTCGTTCCTGGTCGGCCCGCGCATGATCCGCTGGTTGAGCACGTACAACATCGGGCAGTGTGTGCGCGACGACGGCCCGCTGACGCATTTGTCCAAAGCCGGCACTCCGACTATGGGCGGGGCGCTGATCCTGGTGGCGATTATCGGCAGCACATTGCTTTGGTCCGACCTCGGCAACCGCCACATGTGGATCGTGGTCGTGGTGACGATTCTATACGGCGCGATCGGCTGGGTGGACGACTATAAAAAGCTGGTATTGCGCAATTCGAAAGGCTTGTCAGCCAAGGCCAAGTATTTCTGGCAATCCGTGGTAGCGATCGGCGTGGCCATGTTTATTTACTACACCGCGGCCACACCCAGCGAAACAATGTTGCTGGTGCCGGTGTTCAAAAATATCAGCATCGATATGGGGTTGTGGTTCATCCCGTTCGCGTATCTGGTCATTGTCGGTTTCAGCAATTCGGTCAACCTCGCCGATGGACTGGACGGATTGGCCATACTGCCTTGCGTGCTGGTGGCGGGGGGGCTGGCGGTGTTCGCCTATGCGGCCGGCAACGTGAATTTTTCCGGTTATCTCAACATTCCCTATGTTTACGGTGTGGGCGAGCTGATTATTTTTTGCAGCGCGCTGATGGGCGCCGGTCTGGGCTTTCTCTGGTTCAACGCCTATCCGGCACAGGTGTTCATGGGAGATATCGGCGCTTTGGCGTTGGGCGCCGCGCTCGGTGTGATCGCGGTGCTGGTCCGGCAGGAATTCGTGTTGTTCATCATGGGCGGCATTTTCGTGATGGAGGCCGTGTCCGTTATTTTGCAGGTCGGCTCATTCAAACTGACCGGCAGGCGGATTTTCCACATGGCGCCGTTGCATCACCATTTTGAATTAAAAGGCTGGCCCGAGCCCCGGGTTATTGTGCGGTTCTGGATCATCACCGTGATGCTGGTGTTGATCGGCCTGGCGACCCTGAAGATACGTTGAGATGATGGCGGTGAACAAACAACCGGAACAGGCGGCGACTCTGGTAGTGGGTATGGGGGTCACAGGCCTGTCGTGCGCGCGCTTTCTTACCAGGCAGGGCGTTGCGTTGAGATTGGTCGACGACCGTGAAACGCCGCCGCTGTTGGAGACGTTCAGGCAGGAATTCGTCGGCAGCGATATCCGTCTCGGCCGTTTCGATGAAGCGGCGCTGCAGGGCATCGACACCCTGTTGCTCAGTCCCGGTGTATCCCGGCAGCATCCGTTCGTGCAGCTGGCGTTGCAACGGCGGATCGAGGTCATCGGCGACATCGAGTTGTTTGCCCGGTTCGTCAACGCGCCGGTCATTGGCATTACCGGCTCCAACGGCAAAAGCACAGTCACCACGCTGGTTGGCGAGTTGTTGGCGCAGGCGGGCAAGACCGCGCAGGTCGGCGGTAACCTGGGAACGCCGGCCCTGGATCTGTTGCAAAGTCCGCCGCCGGATTTTTACGTGCTGGAATTATCCAGTTTTCAGTTGGAGTCGACGGAAAGTCTGGCGCCGGAGGCGGCGGTGATTTTGAATATCAGCCCCGATCACATGGATCGTTACACCGATGTCTCGGCCTATGCCGGGAGTAAGGCGCGCATTTACCGTCACGCCCGGCATGTGATCGTGAACAAGGATGATCCGGCTGTTGCCGCCATTGCCGCGAATTTTCCCGGCCCTCACATCGCCTTCACTGCGCAGCCGCCCGCCGTCGGTGAGTTCGGCCTGGTCGAGCGGAACGGCGAAGTTTTTCTGGCACACGGCGAGCAACTGTTGATCGTCGCCGGCGAACTGCGACTGGAAGGCGGTCACAACCTCGCCAATGCGTTGGCGGCGTTGGCGCTGGTGTGCGCCGCCGGCGTATCACCGTATCAGGTGCTGCCGGCGTTGCGCAACTTCGCCGGCCTGCCGCATCGTTGCCAGTGGGTGGCCGAGTACAACGGCGTGCGCTGGATCAACGACTCCAAGGCGACGAATATCGGCGCCGCGGCGGCGGCGGTCGGCAGCATGCCCGGCTCCATCGTATTGATCGGAGGCGGTGACGGCAAAGGCGCCGATTTTGCAGCGCTCCGGGAAACGGTGCGCGGCAAAGTCAAGGCCGCCGTTTTGCTGGGCAAGGACGCGCCGCTGCTGGAAACGGCGTTGCGGGATGTCACCACTTGCGTGCGGGTCGCGGACATGCAGGCAGCCGTTGAACGGGCGGCTGCATTGGCGGAGCCCGGGGATACCGTGTTGCTGGCGCCGGCCTGCGCGAGTCTGGATATGTATACCAATTACATGGCGCGGGGCGATGATTTCAGCCGTTGCACCTTGCGGCTTATCGAAAGGTTACGCGGGGGGGCGGGTGCATGAGCAGCGTGCTTCACATCGCCGGTTTTCGCAAAGCGATCACCCGCAAGCCGGTGCCGCCGCTGCAACTCGGGATCGATCAGACGTTGCTGGTGAGCGGCATACTGTTGCTGTCGATCGGCATCGTCATGGTGACTTCGGCGTCCGTCAGCGTCGCCGAGCGGATGTATGGCGATCCGTTCTTTTTTGCGCGCCGTCATCTGATTTATATAGGCCTGGGTATGGCGTTGGCGCTGCTGGTTTTGCGTATCCGCCTGGTGCACTGGGAAAAGTCCGGCGCCGCGTTGGTTTGCCTGGCGCTGTTTCTGCTGACGATTGTGTTGATTCCCGGTTTCGGCCGCACGGTTAACGGCGCGACCCGCTGGTTGGAACTGGGCGTAACGAGTTTGCAGGTATCCGAGCCGGCGCGCCTGCTGCTGTTGATCTATCTGGCCGGCTACCTGGTGCGCCGCGGCATCGA
>DASVCP010000496.1:0-5227 GCA_036381555.1 Gammaproteobacteria bacterium | reverse complement strand
AGTTTCGGTATGTTCTGCTCGCTTTCGATACCGATTGTCACGCTGTGCGCGATGATTCTGCTAATCATCATCGTGTCGTTGCTGGATTATATCTTCCGCTGGCTGCCGCTGTTGTTTGTTTGTTTTCCGTTACCGGGGTTGAAGGGTAAAAAACCATGATCGATCCCGGCGCGATTTTCGGCAGAAGCATGGCGTTTCCGCCACGGCTCGACGGCGAGCGGCGCATTGCCTGGTCGACGGCGGCGGATAATATCCGGGAGTCTATCCGGATTATTTTGAGTACCGAACCGGGCGAACGCGTCATGCTGCCCGAGTTCGGCGCGGGGTTGAAACGATTTTTGTTTGAACCGAACACGGTGCCGACCCACCGCATGATGGAAGAAAAAATTTCTCAGGCGTTGGCGTTGTGGGAGCCGCGTATTCGCGTCGAAGACATCGATATATCGGTGGATACTGAAGATGCCAGAGCGTGCAGGGTAACCATCCGCTATTCGCTGGTGGTGAACCAGCAAAGTGATCAACTGCAGTTTCGGGTTCAACTGGCGAGTTAAAGTTAAATCAAAGAATCAGGCGACGGGAGAAATAACGCAATGCCATTGACAGATCCGGTGTTGGATTCAAGAACTTACCGGGAAATCCTGGACGAAGCGCTCGCGCGTATTCCGGCCCATAACCCGGAATGGACCAACTTCAACGACAGCGATCCGGGCATTACCCTGTTGCAATTGTTCTCGTTTATGACGGAGTCGGTGATTTACCGGGCCAACCTGATTCCGGAGCGCAACCGGCGCAAGTTTTTGAAGCTGCTGAACATCGGTATGCTCGGCGCCGATGCCGCCAGGGGCATCGTGACCTTCAGCAACCCCAAGGGCAGTACCGAAGCCATGACGGTTGCGGCGGATCAGGAGCTTTACGCCGGCGATGTGCCCTTTCGCACGATTACGGGCCTGGACGTGCTGCCGGTTGAACACCGCCTGTATTACAAAAGTCCGGTGGCGGAGAACCGCAAGGCGGAAGTGAAGGCGCTCTACGATCAGTTGTACGCAAGTTACAACCTGCCGGGCACCGCGCTGGAATTTTACGAAACCAAACAATTCGTAATGCCGGAAAGCGGCGCAGTGCTGCCTACGCTGGATATCGCCGGCGAGACTGTCGATGGCTCACTCTGGATAGCCATTTTGAGACGCTCGGTGGATACGGTTGAACAGGCGCGTGAAGCCATTCAGGGCAAAACGCTTTCCCTCGGTATTGTGCCGGCGCTGTCGGCGGACGGCAGTGTACTTTATCCGTTGCGCGTATCGGCGATCAACGACAACCCTTCCCTGGTATTTGAAATTCCCAATACCGAAACGAACATCCCGCGCTACGCCCGCTTGACGCCGCGGAACGATCACGATGTGCTCGCGGAACCCGGAGTGGTGGAGTTGACGCTGCCGTCGTTTGCGCCCGGCAACGATGCCGAGGGCAGAAAAAAGCTCGGCTATTGGGATGCGTTGGATCCTCTGGAGTCCGGTGTCGGTGATTTTCCGCCTTCCCTTGAAGACACCAACGACCAGGACAGGTTGGTGACCTGGATCAGAATCCGCTCACCGGAGACCGCTACCGCGGCATCGGAGGAGAGCGGAGTATTGACCGGCACCAACAGCCGGCAGATCAAAAGCCCTGTCAGTTGGGTGGGTATCAATGCCGCGAAGGTTCAGCAAAGAGCGCATGTGCAAAGCGAGCAGTTGGGTCTGGGCACCGGGGAACCGGACCAGGTTGCACGTTTGAGCAACACGCCGGTATTGCCGGACAGCGTACGCATCCGGGTGAACGGTGAATTATGGGAGCGCATCGACGATCTTGCGGCGGCAGGTCCGGAAGTGTCGGTGAACGCGCCGCGTTTTTCCGTCGCCAGTGCCCAGAAAACCGCGAATGTGTTCCCGGGGAAAGTCAAGGTCTTCACCGTCGATCGCGAGTCCGGCGAAGTGCGCTTTGGCGACGGTTTCCGAGGCATGCGTCCCCCGCGTGGCGCCAACATCCAGGCGACTTACGATTACGGCGGTGGGAAGAAAGGCAGCGTGGGTATCGGTTCCATCAATAAACACACATCTTTAAATACCGCACTGAAAGTCACCAATCCCGTGCCGACCTGGGGCGGTCGCGAAAGCGAATCCGTCACTCAGGCCGAGGCCCGTATTCCGAGTGTTATTCGTCATCGCGATCGCCTGGTGACCAAACAGGATTACCAGGAAATCGTGCAGGCGGCACCCGGCATTAGTCTCGGTCGCCTGGATGTTCTGCCGACGGTGCATCCGCAGCAGCCTTTGCAGGATTCGCATGGCGTGGTGACTTTGATGGTGATACCGGCCTCCGACCCGGCTCATCCGGAAGCACCGTCACCGGATAATGTTTTTTTGCGAACCCTGTGCGCCTACCTCGAGCCGCGCCGCATCATCACGACCGAGTTGCATATCGTCGGTCCGGTTTACAGGGACTTATGGGTGTCGCTCAGCGTGGAAATCATTCCCGGTTTCGACACCGCGCCGGTGCTGGAAGCGGTGCGCACGGAAGTCAAACGTTTTCTCTCGCCGTTGCAGGGCGGGTTTGACGGCAAGGGCTGGCCGTTGAATAAGGCGGTGGAGGCGGGGGAGATTTCCGGGCATGCAACGCGCGTGTCCGGCGTAGCCAAGGTCAACCGGATTCACATCGGCGACAGCAGCGGCACGCTGGCGACGGATTTTTCCGTGACCGGTCTCGAACTGCCGCGCCTCGCCGGCTTGTCGGTCGGCAGCGGCGTTGCACCGACCATCGAAGAAATGCAAAGCGGTACAAGCGGTGAAGGTGACGCCGCAGGCGGAGTGCAGATCATTCCCGTACCCGTGATACCGCCGGAATGTTAGCGCGCAAGTATGGATATCAATAACACCAAGTTTCATCTGCTTAACGGTCGCGACGATTGGGAGTCGCAGATCGTGCGTCAGGAACTGCGGGACCTGTGGTGGGACCACCAGCAGTCCTATGTCACGCTGTTGCCGAAAGTGTTGCAGTATCCGAGCGCCGGCGGCGAAATACTGCAGGCAGCCGACAGGCGCGGTGCGGCCCGGGACCGCTATGGCAACTTCTTCTGGATTGCCGATATCGAGGGCGAGGGCGATGCCCCCGGCACGACTAAAACGATTGCGTCACAGCAGATCAGAATTCTTCCTGCCTGTGAGCAAGGCAGCGGAACGTTCTGGTCGCTTGCCGATCTCGCCGGGACACCCGCAACCGGCGGCGAGAGCGATTTTTCTCCGCTGCCGCATGTCAGCGTCGCGGCGATTGCATCTCTCAGAGGACTCGCTATCACCCGTGAGAATTATATGGTGGTGGGTACGTTGAATCCCGGCGGTTTGTTGATATTCGATTTGCACGCCGGAGGACCACCGTTGATATTGCGCTGGCCGGAAGGCGTAAACTTTCAGCCGTTCGATATCGCGCCCGCATTTGACGGCGGAGTCTGGATACTCGACCGGAACGGCGACCCGGCGGGCGGCCGGTTATGGCGGCTCGACCGGCACATGCGGGTATGCGATTTTGCCGGTAATGCCGTTGCCGACGGCGGCGAGATGGATTTTACACCGGTGACGCCCCCGCCCGAAGATGCGCCGGAGTGTACGCCAGTCAGTGACGTTACGGCGGACTGGGCACTTACGCTACCGGAGCAGAATCCGCTGGCGTTGATCGGGCTTGAGGATGATTCCGTGCTGATTCTTTGCGATGCCGAAAACCCGGCGTTTTCCGCGGTGGCCCGCTATGCCGGCGGTGAACGAACGGATTTCTTTGAATTGCATGACGACGTGCTGTCGGAAGTGTTTCCGGATGCCGCGGTCAAATGCCACGATTTTGCGTTCATATCCCATGCGCCGTCTATTCAATACCGTTTGAGCGGTGAACTCAGCCTGGTGTTGAACAGCGGCGACCAGGCGCTGGCTTTTTTTCTCAGTGTCGGCGACGAAGGCATGGAAATGATTCTGCAACCCCGCTTTATTCCCTTGCGCCGTTTCGGCGGCAAGGCGCTGGTAAGCGGTGAAGCGGCTGTGTACTACGATATCGGCGAACAATGGTTTCCATTGACGGGACAGCCGCGGCGCCGCTACGTGGAAACGGCTTCCATGCACTTGCAGTTCGACGGCAAGGAAGCCGGTTGTGTTTGGCACCGCATCGTCATGGATGCCTGCATTCCCAACGGCACCCGGGTAATTATTGCCTCACGCGCGGCCGACGAGCTGACCGATCTGCCCCACGCCGACTGGCATTTGGAAGCTGCGCCCTATCGTCGCGCGACCGGCAATGAAATTCCTTTTCTCGAAAGTGCGGGCGTTGAGAGTAACTCGCGGATTAATGACCCGGGCAACGGCACGGGCACCTGGGAGTGGTTGTTCCACCATGCCAGGGGGCGTTACGTGGAACTGGGCATCACGTTGTCCGGCGATACCCGCCTGACGCCCAAAATCCGCGCGCTACGGGTTTACTATCCGAGGTTCTCCTGGCTCAACCGATTTTTGCCGGCGATCTATCGTGAGCAGGGCGAATACAGCGAATTTCTTGATCGCTATCTCGCCAATGTCGAAGGGATACTCACCGGGGTGGAGAGTGAAATCGCCAGCGCGCAGTTGCTGTTCGATACACGCACGGCACCCGATGAATACCTGGACTGGTTGGCGGCCTGGCTAGGTGGCGTTATCGATAGCGGTTGGGACAGCCGCCGCAAGCGTCTCTTTATAGATCATGCCGAGTTGCTGTTCCGCTGGCGCGGCACCCGCATCGGCATGCGTGCGGCATTGCGGTTGGCGACCGACGAGTGCCCGGACGCGTCCATCTTTCAGGAACTGATCGACCAGCGACACTACAACCCTATCGGTGTGGGCGGCGACATGATCCGTATTGTCGAACGCTTTTCTGTGCGCCGTTTGCCGGGCGTGGTGATCGACAACGGTCAAAATACCGGCGGATTATCTGTGGCGAAGGTTTCAGAAAATCTGTCCGAGTTGGGCGATCGATATCATCTCAGTCAGCGTTACCGTGAATACCTGTACTGGAAGTATTCCACGGTGGAAAACGAATCGACACCGCTCGAACGTTTGAACCTGAAGTGGGAGTCCGCTTACGCCTCGTTTTACGATATTGAATTCAGCCCGGAGCGGCCGCAGCAGTCCGGCGAACTGTCGGACTGGAGTCAGTTCGTGCGTCGCGAGCTTGCGCGCAG
>DASVCP010000495.1:0-5121 GCA_036381555.1 Gammaproteobacteria bacterium | reverse complement strand
TGTCTTTCATGTGCATCCTGAGATCTGGTTTTAAAACCGTCCTGGCACCGGGAGCAGCCCCCCGGACAGACAAGAGTTTCGCTCAAGCGACGGATTGACTCTATAATAACGGCTAACCGCCGTGAACAGGGAGTGGCGTTGCGAACATTACACGATAATGAAAGAAAACCGCGTTATTTCCTCACTTTTTCCTGTTTCCGGCCTCCGGCGGAAGGCGGGCATCCGGCTTCATCCGGCCGCTCTTGGCCGGCCCGGGCCCGGAGCAGATGCTTCCTCATCACTCCCACCGGCCTTGCACCCGCCATGGATTGCCCATGGACGCCGTTCCTCGCAAATATTAAGCTTGACTATCGGCATTGACGTACCTGTTCCAACAGCAGCCCCTTTCCACAGCCATTTATTATGAAACCCCGGGCAACGGCAGATCAGACTCGACTGAAGCTTTTACTGGCGGTAAAAGGGCGCGCGGACAATCTCGACTTGCTGCAACCTGTGAAACTGTTCAGCGACGCCAGGGTCGAGCTGAACAACCCCCGGTCAATCAAAGATTTGCAAACGGCTCTCGACGCACCGGATTACGACTTGATCATTTGCGATTACCAGCTTCTGAATACCCGCACTATTGCACTGCTCGAAAAATCCCGGGGCAACTCAGGCGGGAGTGTCCCACTGGTCATTTTCATGCATGAAGCAGACCCGGACAAGTTCAAACAGGCACGGGCACTGCAATGCCTGCATGCTTTTGTCATGAAAGAATTGGAGCCGGTTGGTCTCCACAATCTGGTGCACATGGCGTTAAAGCACGCTCTGCTGCGCAGATGCCAGCTCACCCCGGCACCGGCACTCCCGCCACCCAACGACTTTAATCGAAGTTATGCCTATCATGCCACCATCGACACCGAGGGTTACCTGCACACCGATTGGATATCAGGACCGTTCGAAACGGTCACCGGTTATTCGGTCGAAGAGGTAAAGCGCGCGGGCGGCTGGGTTTCCCTGGTCGACAAAGAAGACCTTCCCAAGGTCAGGACGTTTGTCGGCAGTCTGATTACCAACAAAGCCGCATCCGTTATCTATCGATTGACTTCAAAATCCGGTTCTCCCATATGGCTGGAAGGCACAGGCCAGCCGGAGTGGAGTGAAAGTGAGCAGCGTGTAACCGGAATCAGCGGCGGCGCCCGGGATGTTACCGATCGCGAGCAGCTGAAACTCACGTTGCAAACGCTGAATCGACAGCAAATGGCGATCGTGGGAATGGGTGAATTGACCACCCGCGAAACCGATCTATCGGCCCTGCTCAGGCAAACCGTTCTGCTGGTGACACAAACGCTGGAAGCATGGATCTGCGAAATATTCACCCTCGACAAAGACAACAACCAGGCCATATTGCAAGCCGGCACGGGACTTGAATCAGAAATAATCGGCAAACTCGCTTTACCCGTCGATAAAGACAACGAACTCGCGTTTGTCTTGCACAACGAAACCAGGCTGTTGATAGGCAATCTGCGCCACGAAGACCGCTTCAAACCGTCCAGCCACTTGCGCAAACAGAAGGCCGCTTCCGGGATTTGCCTGCCCATCAAAGCCGATCAGGAGGTTTTCGGTTTCGTGGCGGTTTACAGTAACGAGGTGTCCGCGTTTAACGAAAACCATCTCAACTTCGTACAATCGATTGCAACGCTCCTGGCTGCATTTTTCTCGAAGCAGTCCACCGAATTCCGTTTACGAACTACTCGCGATGCGCTGGTCGAGCAAACGCGTCAACTGCGCGGCAACCCGGAAGATAATTTCTATCTGCAAGAACCCTCGTCTCAGGATGACGATATCAGCGTTATCGTGAAGACCGCCAAGGAACTGCGGGGGCGGGACCTGATTTTATCGGCCACATCGAAAATCACCCGGATACTGATCGATACCACCGATTGGCGCATAGCCATGAACGAGGTCCTCGCCGAACTGGGTCAGGCGGCCAACATAAGCCGGGCCTATCTTTGCAGCAATCACACCGACCTGACCGGCGACTTGCTGACAAGCATGCTCTATGAATGGGTCAACAGCGGCGTTCAGTCCTGCATGAAACAATCGACTTATCAAAACATGTCGCTTGAACATACCGGCCTGGCGCGTTTTGCCGAAATACTCGACAGGGGCGGCATAATCGTCGGAAAAGTCGAAGAATTCACCGAAAGCGAGCAGGCCTTTTTCAAGAGGATCGATGTCAAGTCGACAGCCATTGTGCCGATCTTCCTTGAAAACAAGTGGTGGGGATTCCTTGGCTTCGATGCCTGCAATGTCAACCGCAGCTGGTCCACCGCGGAAGTTGACGCACTGCGCATTGCAGCCAACATGATCTCTTCCGTCCTCGAACGAAAGCATAACGATGCGGCTTTGCATGCGGTAATGGAAGGCACTGTCAGCAAGACCGGTGAAGATTACTTTCGCTCTCTGGTCAAGCATCTGGCGGAAGTGTTCAATGCCGATTATTGTTTAATAGCGGAAGCGACCGGCAAAAACCACTTCAAAGTCCGCACGGCGCTGCATAACAGCAAGTACCTTGCTTCATTTGAATATCGCCAGGAAGAAAATATTTTCAGGAACAACAGTCCCGACGATATCGTTCATTATCCCACCAATGTTCATCAGGCTTTCCCGGACAACACCTGGCTCACGAAACGCAAGATAGAAGGCTATCTCGCCATCCCCATGCTGGACAACCAGAAGAACATTCTCGGTCATATCGCGGTAATGAGCACCAATCGCCTCGATGCCGACATTCTCGAATTGCAGATCTTGAAAATTTTCGCGGCACGCGCCGGCGTCGAACTGGAAAGGCAGCGCATGGAGAGGGAAAATCTCCAGCTCGCCCGGATTTCACTGGAAAACCCCAACATGCTGATCATTGCCGACCTGCAGGGCAACATCGTACTCAGCAATCCAGCCTGCACCAGGATGATGGATGATCTTGGATTACCCGAGTTGACCGCCCTACTGCCCGAAAACCATAACGATCTGATCGAAGAAGCGCTCAACAACAAGACGCAGGCCGTGACGGCGGAAAAAAACATCGCCGACTACAGCTTTCAATGGAATTACTACCTGCAAAGCGACCTTGACCGGATTCATATTTACGCTGTGGATCTGACTCAGTACCGGCTGGCGGAAAATCAGCTCCGCAAAGACGCTTTTCATGACGTGCTTACCGGGCTGCCCAATCGCATCTTTTTCAATAATCTGTTGACTCACGCAATCGAACGGACTATGCGACGTGACGATTACACGTTTGCCGTGCTCTTTCTTGACCTGGACAGGTTCAAGTATATCAATGACAGTCTCGGTCACGCTTATGGGGACAAATTCCTGGAAATCGTCTCACAGCTGCTCAAGAACTGCCTGCGGCCCGGGGACCATATTGCCCGCTTCGGCGGCGACGAGTTCGCCATCTTGCTGGACTCGGTTACCGGCGAAGAGGACGCCACCAATATCGCCACCCGTATCCAGCAGGTGCTGTCGCGGCCGATCAAGCTGGATCAACATGAAACGTTTACCAGCGCCAGTATCGGCGTTGCACTGAGTAATCGAGGTTATACATCCCCCCAGGATATTCTCCGCGACGCAGATATCGCCATGTACAGCGCCAAGCAGGCGGGCAAGGCCCGGCATGCAGTCTTCGATTCCCATATGCATGATGAAATGATTCACGTGCTCAAACTGGAAACCGATCTGAGAAACGCATTGAAGAACGGTGAACTCAGCGTTTACTACCAGCCCATTTATTCAATCCCGCAAAAATCCCTGACCGGTTTTGAAGCTCTGGTGCGCTGGCACCATCCCGGGAAAGGCTTCCTCGAACCGCACGACTTCATTCCGTTGGCCGAAGAAATGAGCATCATCCGGGACATCGATTACCTGGTGCTTAGAGAGGCCGCCCGGCAACTGAAAGTCTGGCGTAAAAAATATGAACTGGCGAAAAACATCAAGATGAATGTTAATTTATCCGGCATTCATTTCAACAGCACCGCCATTCTCGCCGAGATCGGTCACGTCCTGAAAGATAACAATCTTAGTAACGACAGCCTGCAAATCGAACTGACCGAGGGCGTAATCATGGACAATACCGGCCGCTCAACGGAGATTTTTCATGTACTCAGTCAGCTGGGGGTTCATATCAGTATCGATGACTTCGGCGTCGGCTATTCATCCCTGAGCCGGCTCACCAAACTGCCCGTCGACATGCTCAAAATCGACAGGGGATTTGTACAATCGATGATCGTCGATTCAAGCAGCCTTAACATTACCCGCGCAATTATCGATCTGGCTCATGACTTGGACATGGAAGTTATTGCCGAAGGCGTCGAGACCCAGGGACAGTTCCAGATTCTGAGCCGTATGGGCTGTCATTACGCGCAGGGATATTACATTTCGAAACCGCTTTCGACCGAAGACGTGGAACGTTTCCTGGTGAGTCCTCCCTCCTTATGAGGACGAAGAATACAGGTCTTCAATTTCCGCTGAATACTTTTCCAGAATTTTGTTACGCTTGATTTTAAGCGTAGGCGTCAGCAATCCCTCTTCGACCGTCCATGGCTTCAACACGAAATGCACCAACCTGATCTGCGCATAACCCGGGAACTGTTTGAGGTTATCCGCGAGACGTTCCAACAACTTTGATTTGATATCCAGGCGCTGCAACTCAGTCTCGCTTTCCGGATCGGCATGAAGCCCGGCGGCAAGCTCTCTCCAGGACTGCGGGTTGATTACCACCACAGCCGCCAGGTACGGTCGTCCCTCGCCCAGCACCATGGCCTGCTCAAACAGAGGGTCGAGCGTGATGGCGTTTTCCATATCGACCGGCGGCGCTTTCTCACCGTTACTGAGCACAATAATATCTTTCAACCGACCGGTGATGTAGAGAAACCCGTCCCTGTCCATTTTGGCCATATCGCCCGTACGCAACCAGCCGTCTTCGGTAAATGCAGCCTTGGTCGCCTCAGGATTCTCCCAGTAACCCAACATGACGCACTGACTGCGGGTTTGCAGTTCACCGGTCTCCACGATACGAACCTGTACTCCATCAACCGGCCGCCCTATACTGCCCAACCTGTTATGGGTAAGCGTGTTAAC
>DASVCP010000494.1:0-6572 GCA_036381555.1 Gammaproteobacteria bacterium | reverse complement strand
GCCGATCTGCAGGATGCGGGCCTTTATCATGCTGCATATGGCACCGCCAGCTTCGCGGAGAGCATGGTGTCTATAAGTCAGAGACATGAGATAGCGGCTATCATTGGCGAATCTGCGGAAGAAATCGTCTATCAATATTGTGCTTGTGATCGAAAGGCATTCTTTGCGAGAATCGGCGATGAACATAATCCGGAATTTAAGAATCGTTTTACTGGGGAGTTCTATTATCTGGGCTCTGGCATGCTAAAAAAATTCTGTGAACTCACGGCGGCAAACGAAGTTGAAATCGCTATCGACAATCCTGAGTTTGTGGCTGAGAATGGAGCTGCACTGCGCGATTTACTCACGCGGATGACCCCTTATCTGAGTACGGCTGCCCAGGCGAAGATAAGAAAGGTATTCGGGGATCACAATTAAATTTGGCTCTCAAATTACACGCTATACGGTAAGATTGGCTGGTGAGCGGGTAACCTGAATTAACAAGCCGCTTAGAAACGACGCAAGAAACCCCGCGTGGCATGGCGGATCTAATACAGAAAGAAGGCCGAGAGATGTCCGATAAGGTTGCAATAATTACCGGTGCAAGTAGAGGTATCGGAGCTGAAACAGCAAGGCTGTTTGCTAAAAATGGATATTTTGTCTGCCTCAACTACGTTGCTGATGACGAGGCCGCTGAAAATACAAAGAATGAGATATTGAGCAGCGGAGGTCGATGTGTGTCCGTGAAAGCCGATGTTTCCATTGGTGTTGAGGTCGGAAGGCTATTTGATACTGTGGATCGCGAGCTTGGCCGTGTGTCCGTATTGGTGAATAATGCTGCTATCCTGCAAACCCGGTGTCGGCTGGAAGAGATCTCTGAAAAGCGCTTTGGTGAAGTGCTTAGAATAAACGTGATGAGCTGCTTTCTTTGCTGCAAGGAGGCGGTCAAGCGCATGTCCACCGGGAAGGGTGGCGTTGGTGGCGCTATTGTGAATGTGTCATCTGCTGCGTCCAAGAGCGGCTCTCCCAACGAATATATTGACTATGCAGCCTCTAAAGGCGCTGTTGATACGTTGACGAGAGGGTTGGCATTAGAGGTCGCGGCGGAGGGGATCCGCGTTAATGCTGTTCGTCCAGGGCTTATATACACGGATATGCACGCTTCAGGTGGCGAACCTAGTCGGGTGGATAGACTAAAGTCAACCATTCCTCTCCAAAGAGGAGGTCGACCTATGGAAGTTGCGGAGGCTATACTATGGCTGGCAACCGCTAAATCGTCGTTTGTTACCGGTAGCTTCATTGATGTGACGGGCGGGCTGTAATGCATAACAAAGCCAGGCAAGACATCAGTTTTTTCGTTGCGGCTTCGACTTCACTTCAAGACTGCTCGTGTAGGCGGCGTTGGCGATAAAAGCAAAACAATGGAACCCGCAATAATCGCAAAATCCCTGTTGCTATGGCTGGGCATCCTGGTGCTGGCCGTGGCAAACGGTGTGCTGCGCGAAGCCGTGCTGGTACCAGGGTTAGGCCAGGTACCGGCTCTTATCATTAGCGGTATTCTTCTTTCGTTGCTGATCGTTTGCGTGGCTTATTTCGCGTTGCCCTGGCTGGCTGTTCGACGGGAAGGGCATCTTGTTGCCATCGGTGTGGGTTGGCTGATACTCACGTTGATATCCGAGTTTTCATTCGGCCTTTTGCGGGGGGAATCGTTGTCCATGCTGCTGGAAGCTTATACTTTCAAGGGCGGCAATATTTGGCCCCTTGTCTTGCTTGTGGTGACCTGTGCGCCTTATCTGGCGGCAAAACTGAGAGGCTGGGTATGATGTGGGCCTTGCAAACTTTTTAGGTTGCGATGTTGCGGCCGGGCGCCTGCCTCGCCGTCGCCTTTTGGTAATGAGGTTGGAGAAACATTTGGGGGAAGCAGCATATGCCCAGCGTATTAATTGAAACCCGGCGGGAAAGCTCCGCCGAACACGAACAGGCATTGATGGAGGCGGTCCACGCGGCTCTGCGCGAGGCGTTCAGGATTAAGCCGGACGATAAGAATGTACGCCTGATCGCGCACGAGCCTCATCGATTCATGTGCCCGCCCGGGAAAGCGAGGCCCGAGCTTTATACGCACATCAGTATCGACGCGATAGCCGGCCGGTCGTTGGAGGCGAAGCGGAATTTGTATCAGGCTATCGTCAGGAACCTCGAGGCCCTGGGTGTACCCAAGGATCACGTGAAGATCCTGTTGCGTGACGTTCCCACAAGCAACTGGGGTGTCCGCGGTGGTCAGGCGGCCTGCGACATCGATCTGGGATTTAAGGTAGACGTGTAGGAGATCTAACAACCCGTTTAACAGTCGACGAGGAAAAGCCGATGAGATCACTGGTGTTATTTCTGGCATTTTTATCAGGCTGCGCCTTTCAGGGGAACCCATATAAAAACGAAACGCGGTCTACGGTCGACAGCCTGCTGAGGGTTGCCGAATCAAAGGACGGGAAAAGTGTCGCTGTAACCGGCTATTATTGGCCGAGTTACGAGGGCAGCGTGTTATGCCAGACGGATGACTTTGACCATTGTGTGGTGGTTGTTCTGACTGAAAAGGCTTACCAGGATAACTTGAATAGATTCGATAAAGGCGACCTGGTCAGGGTTAAAGGGAAATTTGAATGGAGTGATATTGAGGGGCTGAAGAAGGCAATGGAAGAATCCGATGAGATTTTTCCTTATCTGCCTTATCACAGAATTGTCAATGTGCGTTACATTAAACGAGCCAGATGATGCCGCTTAGTGGCTTTGATAAGACCGGCGCGATTGTGCTTGGGAGGCCGGGAAACTGTAGATGATGAAATCCGATTGCAAACGTGGTAGAAAGACAGGGCCGGGAGTATGGGCATAAAATCGGCTCTCCCGGAGGGCAAATTTATTGGGAAAACCAAGGGGTAAAAAAATGAAAAGACAAATGAGCCTGGTAGTGGTGTTCTTCTGTTCCGTCATGCCTGTATCGGTACTGGCCGACGCGGGGTTCCGGCCGGGAAATATTTTGGTTTCCACGAATGATACTGTTTATGAATATACGACTGATGGAGAGCTGGTTACTCAAATTCCAATTCCGGCAAGCCCCGAAAACGAAATGCCTCGGGATTTGACGGTGCTCCAGGACGGAAGGCTTGCCGTTTTTAACGGCACGTTTTCGCCGGTATTGTCGGTATTTGACGGCTCGGTCTGGACTGATTTAAGCATCGATGGCTGGAGCACTCCGAACAATATAACTTACGGCGGTATCACCAGTATTGGTGACACCGTTTTTGTGACAGACGGATATACGGCCGGGGGCGAGGCTAAAGGACTTATTGCCGTTGATTTGGCAGGTGGGACACATGAACGCTTCATTGATGCCAATGACTATATTGACCTTACTCTGGGGAAAGACGGGTTGCTTTATGCATTAAGAAACGTTTATGGCGCCCTTGATGTTGTCGATCCCGCGACATATTCGGTAATTCGCAGCGTCAGTCTTGGTCATACGTCCTCGTCTCGAAGTGCGATTGCCAACGCCGACGGCATTATATACATGGTCAGCTTAAGCGGTTATATCGGCCAGTATGATTCGAACGGGACCCTGCTTAATACGCTGTCTATCCGCAGTTATATTCATGATATAGATATAGATAATGACGGCAGAATTATCGTCGGGAGCAATTCAGGAGAGGTGTATCTGACCGACGAAAATCTGTCTTCATTCAGTGAGATACCCGTGAGCACTTCAGATACATTTGTGTCTTTTGTGACTCCTGTAACCTTTCCGGAAGACCCTGCTCCTCCTGTATTGAGTGGCAGTCATAAAAGGCGGGGCCGGGATATCCAGACTACGCTCATTTGGTCGACGGATGCATCGGGAGTCGATGTGTATTTCAATGGTCAACTGGTGGAAACAGTTACAGAGAGAAATACGGCAACGTATTCATATTTTAAAAAGCTGTCACAGGTGTTCGTGGTTTGTAACGCAGGCACACTCGATTGCTCTAATCAGTATGTTGCAAATTAGCCGGAGCTTTGGTTGATTGGGGAGCGCGAGTTGAGGAAATCGCGTCCCGATACTTGCTAATCGCGGTTTTCTTGCTTTTGCTGATGGATCTTATGCGTGTCTTGACGGTTTTGCTCTGCCTGTTTTCATTGCCGGCATTGGCCGGCGACCTCGCGACGTTTACATCTGACGGCTGCAGTTCTTTCCCTGACGGTACCTATCAGCAGAAACAGTTATGGCTCGAGTGCTGCGAGGCGCATGATTACGCCTATTGGAAGGGCGGTACTTATAAGGAGCGGCTGGCCGCGGACAGGGTGCTTGAGGAGTGCGTTGCCGCCGTCGGCGAGCCGGAGATCGCCACGCTCATGCTGGCCGGCGTTCGGGTTGGCGGCACGCCGTACCTGCCGACGCGATTTCGGTGGGGTTACGGCTGGCCTTATCCTCGGGGGTATAAGGCGTTGTCGGAGGAAGAATTGGCTCAGGTTGAAGCGATGGGGAAATGATATTTCTGACAAATGTTCAAAGCGGGCTTCGACGGCATGCCGGCAAGGGGAAAATTTATATTTTAGCCCTCCTGCTATATCTTCTGTCGTTCGGGCCTGTTGTAAGTCCGATTGGGAAGTATGAAATTGAAGAGGGCTTTTTTGCGGCAGGTCTTGCGATATTCTACTTGCCGTTGTGATGGTTGGAAGATATTAAAAGGTACTTCTCCGAATACCGTCGGCACGGATATGGGGCCTCATAGGACCGGACTCCAATATCAATCACCGCCGGGTCCCGAACCTGCGGGTGTTTTTCGAGCGTCATGGCGAGAGCTTGCCGATCACGCACAACCCATTCGATTATCGGCCGGGCGATATTGTCACGTGGATGTAACCGGTGTCAATTTGGTTTCCGGCAGGCCGCTGGTCGTGCATAACATCGGGCGCGGGACCGTGATGGAGGATAGCTAGTTCAATTACCCGCTTAACGGCCATTACCGCTATTTTCCGGACGGCGGGGGTTTCGAATTAAAATATTTATTAATTTTATGTGTGCTTATTTTGTGCCGCCGGCGGGGAAACGCACTTAAACTTATTCTATCTAACTGTTTCCGCGTAAGCCTACGCTTGAACACCGTCATCGAAGCGCCTATGCTTGTGCGGCGTTTAAGAAATGCAAGGCACTCTCTCGTTTACAAATGTAAATACCGCCTGATTGGATGTATCCGCCGGCATGGCGACTGTATCCGTTATTGGCGAAACACTAAGGAGAGGTGAGTGTTATGCAGAGAAATGTTTCCCACTCGGGACCTGCTGCGAACGCCTTGGGCGAGCTGGATGCCGGTAGAAGAGAGCTGCCCAAGTCGGTGGACAACGCATTTTTGAAAAACACCGAACTGACTATTCCGGGAAAGCAGGTTATCACGATACGTCTCGATGGCGACGTGCTGGACTGGTTTAAGCGGCAGGGCAGGGGTTATCAGACCCGTATCAACAAGCTGCTGCGGTCCTACATGGAAGCGAATAGGGATAAGTAGAACATTCTCGAACATCGCTCGACTCCTGCTCCCTCCGTCACCCCGCATCCCTGTAGCCGCGCTTAACGCCGTGGATGAGTTTCAATTCCGTCCCAAATCGCTTTTACGTGAACTGTGTCAGGCCTTTCCATACAAATCGCTTTGCCATTCCCGCCCGGTTCATACTATGATGGTTTCCCGTCCGTGGTCGGCTTGAAAAGCTCTTTTGTCGCGTCAGGCTGCGGGGGATGGTGAACGGCCCGGAGTAGCGGGGCGCCGGGCCGGCTGGTATATTTCCTTCGGTTGATCCCGTTCCATGGCGGGAAGAGTGTGCTGGATGAAGGCGGAGAACCGGGGGAGCGCGTCGCTGACGCGTAGGGAGTTTGCTCCGGTCAGGCCTGTGTTTTCGTCTCGATTCCGGACGGCTGTAGCCGCCATAAACGTGACACCTGTTCATGGAATAGAACAATTCGAATAGTGAATTCCATGGTTGCATCCAAATAGAGGCTGTAACAAGCAGAACCTATGGCAGATTAGCAGGGCTGTCGAATGGCGGATAAATATCGAATTGCAATCGTCGGCGCCGGGCCGGGCGGGGTAAGCGCCGCCGGACGGGCCGCGGCCGAAGGCGTGCCTCATGTCCTGCTGGAGAGTGCGCCACATATCGCCAATACCATTTTTCGATACCAGAAAGGCAAACATGTAATGGCCGAGCCTGCCGCATTGCCGTTGCGCAGCGCAATGCGGTTTGCCGCCGGCAAGCGTGAGACCATACTTGATGCCTGGGCTGAGGATTTGCGCCGACTTAGCGCCAATATCCGCTACAACGCCGAAGTCGCCAGTATCAGCGGCAAACAGGGCAACTTCAAACTCAAGCTGAAAAACGGCGAAACCGTCGCCACGGAAAACGTGGTGCTCGCCATCGGCCTGCAGGGCAATCCGCGGAAACTGGGTATAGATGGGGACGATCACGTAACCGTGCAGTATACGCTGGATGACCCGGAGGTGTACCAGGGCCGGAATATCGCCGTGATCGGCGCCGGTGATGCGGCCATTGAAAACGCTCTGGCATTGGCCAAA
>DASVCP010000493.1:0-14585 GCA_036381555.1 Gammaproteobacteria bacterium | reverse complement strand
CAGCATTGCCCTCTTGGGCCAATTTCGGTTTAAATGACCCCGCAAAGCCATCTTTATTGTCGGCACACTTGACACTTCTATCGCACAAAAGATAGCTTTTAGCCGCCCTAGGTCGTTTCACTCTCAGGGCGATCATCTATACAAGTTCAGAAAAAACGCGAAGTGCGGCCGGGACACCAGAAGATCAAGCTCCGCGTGTATCGAACCGTCTTCCACCCAAAAACTTACGCAATGAAGTTACAGGAGAGGAGAGAGGATGAAAATTTTCCATCAATTCAATCGAATGCGCCTTGCCCGCGGTTTCACGCCGCTGCTGTTACTGCTCGCGGCGATGCCAGCCTTTGCACAACCTTCCCAGCCGATACGCTGCAGCGTTGAATACGACATTCAAAGTCAGTGGGGCTGGGGATTCGTTGCGGATATCACGGTCACCAATAACGGCACGGCCCCGATAGAAGGTTACGCGCTCACGTGGAGCTTTACCGAGGGCGGGCAGTTTCATAGCGGCTGGAACGCATCATTCGACCAGACCGGCTCGACGATCACGGCATCCAACCCGGTTTCCGCCTGGAACGGCACGATCGCGCCGAACGGCGGAGAGATCAATTTCGGCATGCTGGGCCAGAGCAGCGGCGCGACCGGTCCCGTGTTCAGTCTGAACGGCGTCGCCTGCGACGACACCAATTCGCCTTCCGGCGCCTTTACCTTCTGGCCACAATCGGTGAGCGCCAATGAAGCGGTGCGGTTCTACGGACTGGCTTCCTACGATGTCGAAAACGAAATCGTCAGTTACGAATGGGATTTCGGCGACGGTGTCACCGCCAGCGGTCCGAACGTCACGCATGCCTTTTCATCAACCGGCAACCAGACAGTCACCCTCACGGTCACCGACAGCGCCGGCAACACCGGCACGCACGAACAGACCGTGCCCGTGCCGTTGGGCAGCGGCGGACCCGTTGACCTGGGCAACATCACCTGGGAGGACGGAACCCTGGGCGGCTGGTATGCCGGCGGGGCATCCACGCTTGCGGTTTCAACAACGGAAGTGTTTGCCGGCGCGAGCGCGCTGCAGTGGAACATCTCGACGGCCGGCGCGGAGTTCATCGATCTCAAAGTGGACGCGCCGCCCTCGGCGCCGCCGGGATCGCGGGTAATTCTCCGGGTCTGGGTGCCGGCCGATGCGCCGATCGACTGGGTGCAGCCGTTTGTCATGCCGCATTCCGACGACTGGTCGGTCGTCACCTGGCACGGTGACTGGCGCGCTTACGGTTCGATGATTCCGGGCGCGTGGAACGAATTCTCCATGACCATACAACCGACGGTTGACCCGGCCCATCAGCAACAGATCGGCGTGCAGTTGATGACCAACGGCGCCGGCAATTTTGCGGTTTATGTCGACTCCATCGATTGGGAAGAAGGCACGCTGCCGCCCAAGTCCAGCTTCGATTATTCACCGGCCCGGCCCGCTCCCGGCGAAACCGTGACGTTTACCGCCGCCGGTTCCGGCGACGCGCGGCTGAACGCATCGGACCGCGACGGCACCATCGAGAGCTATGCCTGGGATTTCGGTGACGGCCAGACCGGCACCGGCTCAAACGTTACGCACACCTATGCCGGGCCCGGCAAGTACGCCGTCACCCTCACTGTGACCGATAATGACGGCCTCAAACACAGCACAACGCGGGTTGTCTGGTCCGGCCAGACCGAAACCGCGTTTGCGCCGCCGCTGGATGTCGTCGGCACGGATATCGTCGACGCGAACGGCGATGTCGTCGTCCCGCGGGGTGTCGCCATGGTGGATGATCGTGTCTGGACCAGGGCGGATTTCGAATATCTCAAGAAAGAGTACAAGATCAACTTTGTCCGCATGGTCCTGATCACCGACCGCTGGTACTACGTCGACGCCGCCGCGCGGGAAGCTTACCTCGGCCGCATCGACAATATGCTCGACTGGACGCGGGAACTCGGCATCTATGTCATGTTCGACGGCTGGCACGAAGGCGGACAGGGCAACGAGCTGGAAGAGTGGACCGCCATACAGGACGCTTGGCATATTCTGGCGCAACGCTATGGCGACCGGGATCACATCATCTGGGAGGTCTTCAACGAGCCGCACTTCACCACCTGGGAGGAATGGGCCGGTATGGCGGAGACCTTGATCGATATCATTCTGTCGTACAACCCGGTAGTGAAAACGTTCGGCGTGCCCGGTGTCGTATGGGCGCAAGAGCTGGATGTTCGCGCCCGCAGGATCGAGCGAGACAATGTTATCTACGAGGTTCACCCGTACCCGCATGTTTACGAGGCGACCTGGACGCCGGAGAGATGGGACGCGGAGTTCGGTTACGTCGCGCTGGAAGGATACGGCCCGGTGATGAACTCTGAGTTCAGTTATCCGCTGTTCGACCAGGGCGACCGCTCTTACGGCGAAGCCATGCTCGCTTATCAACAGGCGCGCGGCTTCGGCTGGCTGCATTGGATCTACGGCGACTGGAGCGGACCGAAACCCGGCGACCCGAATGCGTTGCGCGATGACGCCTGGCAGCTCATCTGGGAATCGCTTAACGGCGTGTGGAGCCCCGAGTAACATACATAAAGCGTCGCGAGGTTCGGTATGCCGCTTATGCCGAACCTCGTACGCTGCTTTTCAGTCGAAGAAACACTAAAACCAGGTGATACAACAGAATCATTGCTTATGGCGATGGATTCGGGCAGATCTTTCCATCCGATGGGAATCACAGATTAAATATAGTATTCCTTATTTTTGTATCTTGATCCTTTTGGCGGAAAACCGCCTGTCCGGACGGTATGCTGTGAATTTCCGCCGGCAGCCGAAGTCTGAGTACCAGGCGGAAACAAGAGAAATATTTATTAAGGAGATCGCCATGCGCCGTTGGTTATTTGTAGCCATCATGTCCGCGTTAACCGCCGCCTGCGCCGGGTTGCGCGTCGAGCATGATTACGATACCTCGATTAACTTTCAGCCGTTGGACACCTATGCCTGGCAGCCGCGCAACGAGGCGGACGGGTCGCTGCTGGACAGCCGGATACGCAGCGCGGTGGACCGCGAGCTGGCGGCGAAGGGGCACCGCAAAGTGCCGGCGGACAAGGCGGATTATTTCGTCAGTTATCGCTACACGGTCGCCGGCGAGGATGAACCGAACCGGGTCAGCACCAGTGTCGGCGTGGGCGGCGGCAGCCGCGGCACCTTCGGCGGCATCGGCATAAATATCGGGCTGGGCCGGGACCGCGAGGAAAGCATACTCGGGATCGATATGATCCACCCCGTCACCGGCAAACTGCTATGGCGGGGCGTCGCCCGGCAGCGGCCGCTGACACAATCCGATCCGGCGGACACCACGGCAAACGTCAACGAAACGGTGGCAGCCATCCTCGGCGAGTTTCCGCCCGGCCAGGCCGCCAGCCGGTAACCCGTTTATTCCGAAACGACCTGCGGGGGATTGGCGTTTTCGATCAACAGGCGCAACGCGCGTTGCGCCTGCTCGAATTCGACGCTGTCGCGGATGGGAATCGAGGCGCGCCTCTCGGTATACAGGCGATCGACCACCTGCTGTTGACCGGGTGAAAACGCCTCGTAATTGTTGACGGTCCGCTCGATGTTTCCCTGGACTTCGAGCATAGCCCGGCCATCCGATTCACGGTCGCCGCCGGTGAGCTGCAACCCTCTGAGGTTAATTTCGAGCGTGGTGTCGGGACAGACCCTGGTCCGGCCCCGCTCGGCGCAGGCCGTGCGCCGGAAAAAGATTTTATCGTCATCGACAAACACGATGTTGCTGTCGATCGCCAGCGCCAGGTAGGTGGCGGGTGTGTCGGCATCTTCCTGCCCGGGGTCCAGGGATTGATAATCGGGTCCGGTCTCGTTGCCGGTACTTTGCCCGGCGCCTTCCGCCCCGCAGAGTTGCGTGATCTGCTCCGGCGTAAATCCTTCGCGGAGATAATAGGCGATGTCTTCACGGCCGCAGTCGGCTGCGTAAGCGCCGGACAGCAGCAAACAGCCGCACAACCCGTATATTCCGTTAGATCGGCGCATCGTCAATCCCTTTGCTGTTCATCATGGCTTGCGACTTCACATATTAGCAGTTCGCGTCCTCTGCGAATCTCCAGGGCGTCCCTGATGGCGAAACCGCCCGCGGTGGATATAAACAGGTGCGAAAGCCGCTTTTTAATGGTGCATTCGTTGACCCTGGCCTTCCTAACTTTATATAATGCGCGCGCCGCTGGAGGTGCTATGGGAGCATGCTCGATGGAGTGACCGGCGGGTTGCAAGGACTCGGTTTTCCATGGTCAGTCGGGCACGAACAGCGTTCTTAGTCGTTGCGGTCCAGACCGCAGCCACCCTTTTGACGAGCATTGTCGGGTTTAGCCTGGCCGGTGAGCGCGCGGCGCTATCGGCCGCAATAGGCGGCGGAATCGGCGTTATCGCCACGGCCCTGTTCAGTCTGAGAGTGTTGCTCGGCCGGCTTGAATGGTCACCGGAACGGTTTTTGGGCCGTTTTTTTCTGGCCGAAATACAAAAACTAGCGTTAATGGTGCTGCTGTTGCTGGCCGCGTTGGAGTGGCTGGACGTCGACGGGCTGCCCTTGATGCTGGGATTTCTGGCGGCGTTGATGGCCAACTGGCTTGTGTTGTTGATCAGCATTTAACCCAAGATTTCAAAACGACCAATGGCAAGCGGACAAACACTCACCACCGGTGAGTATATACAGCATCACCTGACCAACCTGACCTTTGGCAAGCGTCCAAACGGCGAGTGGGGTTTCGCGCATAGTGCCGAGGAAATCCGCGAAATGGGTTTCTGGGCGGTCAATGTCGATACCCTCGGCTGGTCGATATTCCTCGGCATCCTGTTTCTGTGGCTGTTCCGCCTGGCGGCCAAAAAGGCCACGGCCGGCATACCCGGCGGCTGGCAGAACTTCGTCGAAGTGCTGGTGGAGTTCACCGACAGAAGCGTCAAGGAAAGTTTCCACGGCAAGAGCGAAGTGATCGCGCCGCTGGCGCTGACGATCTTCGTCTGGGTGTTCCTGATGAACCTGATGGACCTGGTGCCGGTCGACTGGCTGCCCGAACTGTTCAAGCTATTCGGCGTGCATTATATGAAGGTCGTGCCCTCCACCGACCCGAACATCACCTTCGGCCTGTCGCTGTCGGTGTTCTTTCTCATCATTTATTACAGCATCAAGATCAAGGGCGTGGGCGGATTTGTCGGTGAACTCACGCTGCAACCGTTCGGCAAGTGGATGCTGCCGGTGAACTTCCTGCTGGAAGGCATCGGTCTGATCGCCAAGCCGGTGTCGCTGTCACTGCGTCTGTTCGGCAACCTCTATGCCGGCGAACTGATTTTTATCCTGATCGCGCTGCTGCCATTCTGGGTGCAATGGACCCTGTCGGTGCCATGGGCCATTTTTCATATTCTGATCATCGTGCTGCAGGCGTTCATTTTCATGATGCTGACCATCGTGTATCTGAGCATGGCGCATGAGGATCATTAGAACCTATCTAAAAATTATTGATTTTGTTTTTATTCTTACAGCCAGGAGAGAAATATGGAACTCGCTATCGGTCTTAAATTAATCGCCGCCGCCATCATGCTCGGCTTCGCCGGGGTCGGCACCGCGATCGGCTTCGGTCTGCTCGGCGGCCGCTTCCTCGAGGGCGCCGCGCGTCAGCCGGAAATGATTCCCACCCTGCAGGTGAAGATGTTCATCGTCGCCGGTCTGCTCGACGCGTTCTCGGTTATCGCGGTCGCAATGGGTTTGTACCTAATCTTCACCTAAAAGCCGCAGTTTGAAATTTTCAAAATTGTGGAAGGAATAAAACCGTGAACCTGAATTCTACGATATTTGGGCAAATAATCTCGTTTGCCATCTTCGTCTGGTTCTGCCTGAAGTTCGTCTGGCCGCCGGTGATCACCGCCCTGCGCCAGCGGCAGGCCACTATCGCGGAAGGCCTGGCGGCGGCCGAGCGCGGCGCGCAGGCCAAAGAACTGGCCGAACAACGCGCCAAGGAAACCCTGAAGGAAGCCAAGCAGCAGGCCGCGGACATCATCGCCCAGGCCCAGAAGCGCGGCAACCAGATGGTCGAGGAGGCCAAAGCGGCGGCGCGCAGCGAAGGCGAGCGCATCAAGCAGGCCGCGCAAGCCGACATCGAGCAGGAAATCAACCGCGCCAAAGAAGCCTTGCGAGCGCAGGTGGGCGGCATCGCCATTGCCGGCGCCGAGCGTATTCTCAAACGCGAGATCGACGCCAAGGCTCACCAGAAAGTGCTGGATGAACTGGTCGGCCAGATTTAATTGATAACAATACCATGAGTGATTTCATAACCGTTGCCAGACCCTATGCCCGCGCGGCCTTCGAGTACGCGCAGGCTCATAAGGCGGTGGGCGCCTGGTCGGACAGCCTCGGTTTGCTGGCCGCGGTGGTGGCTGATCCCGCCATGCAGGCACTGCTGGATAATCCGCGCCTGTCGCGGGCACAACGCGCCGAGCTGCTGATCAAGGTATGCGGCGACAAGCTGGATCAGGCCGGCAAAAACCTGGTTAACCTGCTGGCGGAGAACGGGCGTCTGAAAGCGCTGCCGGAAATCGCCGGGCAGTACGAAGTCTACCGCGCGCAACTGGAAGGCACGGTGGAAGCCACGCTGGTTTCAGCGCAGGCGGCTTCCGATGAACAGATAAAGAAAATCGCCAAGGCGCTGGAAACGCGGCTGGGCAAGAAAGTGAATTTGCAAAGCGAAGTGGACGAGTCCCTGATCGGGGGCGCCGTCATCAAGGCGGGCGACCTGGTGATCGACGGTTCCCTGAAAAGCCGGCTGGAGAAACTTTCCGCCGCCATTCTGCATTGAAAACAAGACAACAGATTTCTTAAGACTACGGGTACGAGGAATAACGCATGCAACTGAGTCCATCCGAAATCAGTGAGCTGATCAAAAAGCGCATTGAGAATTTTCAAGCCGAAGCCGAGGCGCGGACCGAGGGCACCATTGTCGGTTTGGGCGACGGCATCATTCGCGTACACGGCCTGGCCGATGTCATGCAGGGCGAAATGCTCGAATTGCCCGGCGACACCTACGCGCTGGCGCTGAACCTGGAGCGCGATTCTGTCGGCGCGGTGGTGCTCGGCGATTACGGCCACCTGACCGAGGGCAACACGGTTCGTTGTACCGGCCGCATCCTCGAAGTGCCGGTCGGCGAGGAACTGCTGGGCCGCGTGGTCAACGCGCTGGGCGAACCCATCGACGGCAAAGGCCCGCTGGAAACCCGCCAGACCTCACCCATCGAAAAAATTGCGCCCGGCGTAATCGAACGCCAGTCGGTGTCGCAGCCGGTGCAAACCGGCTTGAAATCCATCGATGCCATGGTGCCGATCGGCCGCGGTCAGCGCGAACTGATCATCGGCGACCGCCAGACCGGTAAAACGGCGGTGGCGATCGATACCATCATCAACCAGAAAGGCACCGGCATTAAATGTATTTACGTCGCGATCGGTCAGAAGCAGTCGTCCATCGCCGGCGTGGTGCGCAAGCTTGAAGAGCACGGCGCGATGGCGCACACCATCGTGGTGGCCGCCTCGGCGTCCGAATCCGCGGTAATGCAATACGTATCGGCCTACTCGGGTTGCGCCATGGGCGAGTTCTTCCGCGACCGTGGTGAAGACGCGCTGATCATTTATGACGATTTATCAAAGCAGGCGGTGGCTTATCGCCAGGTTTCACTGCTGCTGCGCCGTCCGCCGGGCCGCGAAGCGTTCCCCGGCGACGTGTTCTACCTGCATTCGCGCCTGCTGGAACGCGCTTCCCGTATCAATGCCGCCGAAGTCGAGCGGTTGACCGGCGGCAAGGTCAAGGGCAAGACGGGCTCGCTGACCGCGCTGCCGATCATCGAAACCCAGGCCGGCGACGTGTCGGCATTCGTGCCGACCAACGTGATTTCAATTACCGACGGGCAGATCTTCCTGGAAAGCAACCTGTTCAACGCCGGTTTCCGGCCCGCCATCAACGCCGGCCTGTCGGTATCCCGCGTGGGCGGCGCCGCGCAGACCAAGATCATCAAGAAGCTGGGCGGCGGTATTCGCCTGGCGCTGGCGCAGTACCGCGAGCTGGCGGCGTTTTCGCAGTTCGCCTCCGACCTTGACGAAGCCACCCGCAAACAGCTGGAACGCGGTCAGCGTGTGATGGAGCTGATGAAGCAGCCGCAGTACGCGCCGCTGTCGATCGCCGACATGGCCATCTCGCTGTACGCGGTGGACAAGGGTTACCTGGACGACGTGCCGCTGAACCGGATCGGCGCCTTTGAAAGCGGTCTGTTCGATCACTTCCGCTCGACCGCCGGCAAACTGCGCGACCACATCAACAGCACCGGCGATTACGGCGACGAAATCCAGGCCAGCCTCAAGGCAGTGGTCGAAGATTACAAAGCCAAGGCAACCTATTAAGGGGTAGAAAATGGCCGTCGGCAAAGAAATCCGCAGCAAAATCGCCAGCATCAAGAACACCCAGAAGATCACCAAAGCCATGGAAATGGTCGCGGCGAGCAAGATGCGGCGCGCGCAGGACCGGATGCAGGCCTCGCGGCCCTATGCCGATAAGATCCACAACATTATCGGTCACCTGGCCCACGGCAACCCCGAGTATCACCACCCCTATCTTCAGAAGCGCGAGCAGGTAAAACGCGTCGGCTTCATTATCGTTTCCACCGACAAGGGGTTGTGCGGCGGCCTGAACATCAACCTGTTCAAGCGGGTGCTGGCCGACATCCGCGACTGGCAGGCCAAGGGCGCCGAAATCGAACTGGCGCTGTTCGGCCGCAAGGCGGGCAGTTTCTTCAAACGCATCGGCGGCAATATTATTGCGCAGGTTACCGACCTGGGTGACGCGCCGCGGCTGGAAGAGATTATCGGTCCGATCAGCGCGATGCTGACGGCCTACGACGAAGGCCGCATCGACCGTCTGCACATCGCCCAGAACCGCTTTGTGAACACCATGACCCAGAAGCCGGAAGCGGTGCAGTTGCTGCCGGCGGAACCGGGCAAGGACGCCGAACTGGATTACCGCTGGGATTACCTTTACGAGCCGGATGCCCGCGAGGTGCTGGAAAGCCTGCTGACCCGTTACATCGAATCGCTGGTCTACCAGGCCGTGATCGAAAACGTGGCCTGCGAAATGGCTGCCCGCATGATCGCCATGAAGAGCGCCACCGATAATGCCGGCGAGCTGATCAAGGACCTGCAGCTGATGTACAACAAGGAACGCCAGGCGTCGATTACGCAGGAACTGTCGGAAATCGTGGCCGGCGCGGCAGCGGTTTGAGTTGGATATGAAGTATTGAAGTATTTGGTGGCGAACCTCATACCCCATACTTTAATACTCAAATACTTTTATTCTTTTTTGAAAAGATACCGAATTTTAAAGTTGTAAAGCTGAGGACACACACAATGAGTACCGGAACAATCGTGCAAATTATTGGCGCCGTGGTGGACGTGGAGTTTCCACGCAACGCCGTGCCCAAGATTTACGATGCGTTGAAACTCGACGGCGACGGCCTGACCCTGGAAGTGCAGGCGCAGATGGGCGACGGCATCGTTCGCACCATCGCCATGGGTTCGACCGACGGTCTGCGCCGCGGCACCAATGTGGCCAATACCGGCGCGCCGATCTCGGTTCCGGTCGGCACCGGCACACTTGGCCGCATCATGAACGTGCTGGGCGAGCCGGTCGATCATGCCGGTGATGTCAAAGTCGACGAATACTGGCCGATCCACCGCGAAGCACCCAGCTACGAAGACCAGTCGGGCGCGACGGAGCTGCTGGAAACCGGTATTAAAGTTATCGACCTGCTCTGCCCGTTCGCCAAGGGCGGCAAGGTCGGCCTGTTCGGCGGCGCCGGCGTGGGCAAAACCGTCAACATGATGGAGCTGATCCGCAACATCGCCATCGAGCACAGCGGGTACTCGGTGTTCGCCGGCGTGGGCGAACGTACCCGCGAGGGCAACGACTTCTACCACGAAATGAAAGACTCCAACGTACTGGACAAGGTGTCGCTGGTGTACGGGCAGATGAACGAGCCCCCCGGCAACCGCCTGCGGGTCGCGTTGACGGGTCTGACCATCGCGGAGAAATTCCGCGAGGACGGCAGTGACGTGCTGCTGTTTATTGACAATATCTACCGTTACACCCTGGCCGGCACCGAAGTATCGGCGCTGCTGGGCCGCATGCCGTCGGCGGTGGGTTACCAGCCGACCCTGGCCGAGGAAATGGGCGTGCTGCAGGAGCGCATCACCTCCACCAAATCCGGCTCGATTACCTCGATTCAGGCGGTCTACGTGCCGGCTGACGACCTGACCGACCCCTCGCCGGCCACCACCTTCGCTCACCTGGACGCCACCGTCGTGTTGTCGCGCCAGATCGCCGAGCTGGGCATCTATCCCGCCGTGGACCCGCTGGACTCCACCAGCCGCCAGCTCGACCCGCTGGTCGTCGGCGCCGAGCACTACCAGACCGCGCGGGCGGTACAGAACGTCTTGCAGCGCTACAAGGAGCTGCGTGACATTATCGCCATCCTCGGCATGGACGAGCTCTCGGAAGAGGACAAACTGGCGGTTGCCCGGGCGCGCAAGATCCAGCGCTTCCTGTCCCAGCCGTTCTACGTCGCCGAAGTGTTTACCGGCAGCCCCGGCAAATATGTGCCGCTGAAGGAAACCATTCGCGGCTTCAAGGCCATCGTCGACGGCGAATACGACCACCTGCCCGAACAGGCGTTCTACATGGTCGGCACCATCGACGAAGCCGTGGAAAGAGCGGCAAAAGTCTAGGATTTGAGGTATAAACGATGGCCATGACCATGCACGTCGATATCGTCAGCGCCGAGCAGGAGATCTTCTCCGGCACCGCCGAAATGCTGGTGGCGCCGACGGTCAACGGCGAGGTGGGCATTTTGCCGCGGCACAACCAGTTGATCGCCACACTGCGTCCCGGCGAAGTCCGCCTCACCCTGCCCGGACAGAGCGAGACGCAGTCGATTTACGTCTCCGGCGGCATTCTGGAAGTGCAACCCCACGTGGTAACGGTGCTCTCCGACACGGCCGTCCGGGCCAAGGATCTGGACGAGGCCGCCGTGCTCAAGGCGAAAAAGGCCGCCGAGGACATGCTGGCGGACCGGAAATCCGAGGTCGACGTGGCCCGCGCACAGGCCGAACTCAACCAGGCTATCGCCCAGTTGCAGTTGATTCGCAAGATACGCAAGTAAAGCGGCGCCTTTTCAATCGGAATCCGGGCTTTTACGTCACTGGACCCCGACGTTTTGAGCGGATAGTGACCCGGCAAGCATTTCTTTGTCCTCACCATGAATTTTACCGGTAAAGCGCTTATCATTATGTCCTCGTCTTCTGATTAAACGCTTTGCACGGAACCTTCAGTGTCGCTCAGTATCGTTATTTTAGCCGCGGGTAAAGGCACCCGCATGAAGTCGGCAACACCCAAAGTGCTTCATGAGCTGGCAGGCAAGCCGCTGCTTGGGCATGTCATCGACAAAGCCGAATCGTTGAATCCCGCGAAAATCTGCGTGGTTTACGGGCATGAAGGCGAACGGCTGAAACAGGCGTTTGCGGGAAACTCCCGGTTGAGTTGGGCCGAACAAAGTCCCCAGTTGGGAACCGGCCATGCCGTGCAAATGGCGATCGACGAGATCGACGGAACCGATGCGGTCCTGGTGTTGTACGGCGATGTGCCTTTGACCCGGCGTTCCACGCTTGAGCGGCTATTGCGGAACGTTTCCGAAAATTCCATCGGCCTGCTCACCGCATTCGTCGACGATCCCCACGGTTACGGGCGGATCATTCGCAACTCTTCAGGCGAGGTCATCGCCATCGTTGAAGAAAAAGACACTGACTCCCGACAAAAAGCCATCAGCGAAATCAATACCGGCATCATGGCGCTACCCGGCTCAAGACTGCGCGATTGGTTAAGCCGGATTGAAAACAGGAACTCACAAGGCGAATATTATTTGACCGACATCGTCGCCCTCGCCGTTGCAGACGGCTATAAGGTGCTGCCGATGCAGCCTGACGCCGTAGAAGAAACATTGGGCGTCAACTCACGTGTACAGTTGGCCGAATTGGAGCGTTACCTGCAAAGAGAAACCGCGCAACGGCTGATGGATGCGGGCGTCAGTATCCGTGACCCGCAACGATTCGACGCGCGCGGCGATGTGCAAATCGGCCGGGATACCGTCATCGATGTGGACGTGGTGCTGGAAGGCAATGTCAGGATCGGCGAGAACGTCGTTATTGAACCGTTTTGCCATCTGCGCGATTGTGAAGTCGGTGACGGTGCACACGTCCGTTCGCACAGCGTTCTGGAACAGTGCCGTGTGGGCGAGAACTGCGTGGTGGGCCCCTTTGCGCGATTGCGCCCCGATACCGTGCTTGACAGCAATGCCCGGGTGGGCAATTTCGTCGAGGTCAAAAACGCGATCATCGGCGCGGGCAGCAAGGTGAACCATTTGAGCTATGTGGGCGACGCCGAAGTGGGAAAAGATGTGAATATCGGCGCCGGCACCATCACTTGTAATTATGACGGGGCGAACAAGCATAAAACGATCATCGAAGACGGCGCGTTCATCGGTTCTGATACACAGTTGGTTGCTCCGGTGAAAGTGGGTAAAAACGCAACCATCGGCGCCGGCTCGACCATTACCAAGGATACTGGGGAAGGCGGTCTGACGCTGTCACGGGTGAAGCAGGTATACGTTGAAAACTGGAAACGCCCGGTCAAGAAGAAGTAACGCCAAGCCCGTGAAATACACCTTTTCCGCCTTATGCGGGAGGATGAACGCTTTAACCGGGATAATATGAAAATTCAATAAGTACGCGAACGAAAGGTATTTACGTTGAAGTTCCACTAGGCTAGCAGTTCTTGTTGGAATGGATTTTTTCTCTTTGATTGGCGGGTAACAAATAATGTGTGGAATAGTCGGAGCGATCAGCGAACGTAACGTGGGACCCATTTTGATCGAAGGCCTGAAACGCCTGGAATACCGGGGCTACGATTCCGCGGGACTGGTGCTGGTTGACGACAACAAGTGTCTCAATCGCGTGCGTACGCTGGGTAAAGTCGCCGAACTTGAAAAGGAATATCAACAATCTGAATTGAAAGGCACTTGCGGCATCGCGCACACCCGCTGGGCGACCCACGGCCAACCGTCCGTCGCCAATGCGCACCCGCATGTATCGCTCGACCGGGTTGCTGTGGTGCATAACGGCATCATCGAAAACTTCCGCAGTCTGCGCGATCAACTGATCGCGGACGGTTACGAGTTCGCTTCGCAAACCGACACCGAAGTTATCGCGCATCTGATCGACAAGCATCTCGGCAAAACGAAGGACCTGTTAACAGCGGTAAGAAACGCGGTTGCCGAACTGGAAGGCGCCTACGCCCTGGGCGTGGTTTGCAAACAGAATCCGGGACGCATCGTTGCTTGCCGCAAGGGCAGCCCCCTGGTGCTGGGCATCGGCATCGGCGAACATTTCCTGGCGTCCGACGTGCACGCCCTGCTGCCGGTCACCCAGCAATTCATTTTCCTGAAAGAAGGCGATATTGCCGTCATTGACCGGACTTCGGTTGAAATTTTCAACAGCGAAGGCGATCCTGTGAAGCGCGATGTCAAGCGCTCCGAGCTCAGCGGCGATGCCACCGATAAAGGACAGTACAAACATTACATGCTCAAGGAAATCTGCGAGCAACCCGCCGCCGTCGCCGATACGCTGCAGGGGCGCATCAGCGAAGCCGGCGTATTGCCGGATATTTTCGGCGCCAGGGAGGAAAGCGTTTTCAGCGAAATTCAATCGGTCAAGATTGTCGCCTGCGGCACCAGCTATCATGCCGCCTGTGTGGCCCGTTACTGGATCGAGAAACTGGCCAACGTTCCCTGCACCGTGGAGATCGCCAGCGAATTCCGTTACCGCCGGGTGGTCGTGCCGGAAAAAGCCTTATTCGTGACAATTTCCCAATCCGGCGAAACCGCCGACACGCTGGCGGCGCTTGAATACGCCAAAAGCCGCGGTTACCACGCCAGCCTGGCCATCTGCAACGTGCCGGAAAGCTCGCTGGTGCGCGAATCGGACCTGGTGCTGATGACACGCGCCGGCCCTGAAATCGGCGTCGCTTCGACCAAGGCCTTTACAACGCAACTCGTGGCATTGTTTCTACGGACGCTGAAACTGATGAATTACAAAAACCCCAACCCCGAAGTGGAACGGGCCTAGGCGCGCGCATTGAATCATCTGCCGGTGGTGCTGGCGGAGACGCTCGAATTGAACGAACAGATCAAGCGGATCGCCGACGATTTCGTCGACAAACATCACACCCTGTTCCTCGGCCGCGGCACCATCTATCCCATCGCCCTGGAAGGCGCCTTGAAGCTCAAGGAGATTTCGTACATTCATGCCGAAGGTTACCCGGCCGGCGAGTTGAAACACGGCCCGCTGGCGCTGGTCGATGCCGACATGCCGGTGGTGGCAGTGGCGCCCAACAACGATCTGATGGACAAACTCAAGTCCAACCTGCAGGAAGTC
>DASVCP010000492.1:0-5492 GCA_036381555.1 Gammaproteobacteria bacterium | reverse complement strand
TCTCTATTCCTGTAACATCGTCGACGATATGTCTGACGCCCAGTTTTTCGGTGCAGTGCTTTGCCAGAAACTCGCCAAGCTTCACCGAGCTGAAGTGGTAAGCATAGTTGGCCACGTGCGCATATTCGGGGGTGCTCAACTGTTTGGGTGCAAGATTCCGCTCACACAAGTGACCCTGAAAACAGACGGCATCCGCGAATGCGACCCGATCCCTGATCTTTTGCCAGGGCGACACCAGGTCGGTCTTGTTGAAGCCTCTCGGCAACTCGAGGGGATGATAGTAATAATCGTCCTCGGCGCCATTTACCCAGCCGACAAACTTGATTCCCTGTTTGAACGACGCTTCGCAGTTACGAAAAAATTCCGTTTCGGAAACACCGATCTTGGACAGTGTCGTACGCATGGTCGGCCAGGTGCCTTCACCGACTCCAATAGGAGCAACATTCGGCGATTCCACCAGCGTAACCGCAAGCCCGCCGGGCTCATTGGCTTTATGTTCCGCGGCAATGACACCGGCTGTCAGCCAACCGGCGGAACCGCCGCCCAGGATTACCACGTGTTTAACGGCCTGATCGGACATACTGTTACTCTCTATCTCTATCTCTCGCTCTGCCGCCGACACGGCTACATCTCGGGTGCCTTGCACCAGTGATCGATGAATTCCTGATGCGAGGGCATGCCGGCCACTTTCTGAGCCACGTTCTCTTTCAGTCCTTGCAGAAACTGCTTCAGTTCGTTATCGCTCATCAGGTCCACGATAGGGTGATAGGTCTTTGGAACGATCCTTTGACCGATCAACACCTGTGTCCATGAATCGACCTGAAACAGTTCCTTCGCCTGAAGCGGAATTGCGCCCGTTTCGCGAAACAGTTCTATGCGGTGGCGCAGCGCTTCCGGAATCTCCATGGATTTGCAATAACGCCAGAAGGCGGTATCGTCACGCTCGGTTGCATAGTAGTGGAGGACGATGAAATTCCGTACACGGTCCATTTCCTCACAAAACTGCTTGTTGTACTCGTCGACAACCGACTGTTGTATATCCCCGTCGCGAGGCAGGAACTTCATCAGGCGCAGGACCGCGGACATGCCAAGATGGATGGACGTGGATTCCAGGGGCTCCAGGAAGCCGGCCGCCAACCCGACCGCGATACAGTTCTTGTTCCAGGCCTTGATCCTGCGCCCGGTTTTGTACTTGAACGCTCTCGGCTCGGTGATCGGCTTGCTTTCCAGATTGGACAACAGTGTGCTCAGCGCCTCATCGTCGGAGACGTAACGTGTGCAATAGACAAGGCCGTTGCCGACGCGGTGCTGCAAGGGAATCCGCCACTGCCAGCCGAAATCGTGCGCAATAACCTGGGTGTATGAACGGGGCTCGCCGGCCTTCTCGGTCTGTATGGCAACGGCCGCGTCGCATGGCAGATAGTGGCCGTAAGGCAGGTACGAGGTGTTGAGCGCTCCCTCTATCAATCTGGCGGCGAAGCCGGTGCAATCGAGGAAAAGGTCCCCTTTCACCTCTTCGCCATTACGCATGGTCAGTGACGTGATATTGCCGGTCGATGGGTCGATATTGACACGGTCGAAGATTCCTTCAATTCGCCTGACGCCGTTTGCCACCGCGTGTTTACGCAGATAATTTGCGTACAGGCCCGCGTCCAGGTGATAGGCGAAATTCAAACCGTGTTCCTGGTAGGCCCACATCTTGCCCGCCCGCGCGGCCATGAGTTCGGGTGAGTAAACGCCAAACGAGTCTTCCGTAATTCCCCTTTGCTTTGCGCCCACCCAGAAGTGTTGAAAATCGCACGCCCAGCAGTCTTTACCTGTAACCCCGAAAGAGTGGATGTAATTATCCCCCTTGCGGGCCCAGTTGATGAATTCGATACCGAGCTTATAGGTTCCCTGCATCGACTTGATCAGCTCAATTTCATCGACACCGATCAAACGGTGAAATGTCCGCAAGGGCGGTATCGTCGCTTCGCCAACACCGATGCGGCCGATTTCGTCGGATTCGATCAAGGAAACGTTGTATACCTTGCTGAAAAGCTTACCGAGCGCGGCGGCGGCCAGCCACCCCGCGGTGCCGCCACCTGCGACGACGATAGTCTTCTTGTTCTGCACTGCAACTACCTCATGCATGTTCAGACGTTGCCGCAAGTTACGGAAACCTTTGCGGCCGTGGCGGCCCTAAGCGGCTGCCAACTGTTTGTTTTTCAGATCGATTAACTTTTGAACGTTCTCAAGGGAATCCGAGATGTAGTATGCGGCCGCCAGGAAACCGGACTTGTGCAGCTTCTTCAGCGCTTCTTCGTCCAGCGCCGCCAGTTTTTCCTCGGCAATGGTATAGCCTCCTTCGAACCGCAGCCTCTCCCCGTTCACGAACTGAATATCCAGGCGCAGGGGCTCGATCAGGTCCAGTTCGACAAACAGATCGACCATCTTTGTGGCGGACCTTGTCGAGTCGTGCAACAGCAACAGGATCTGACTGATGTATTCCATATACCTCGTCAGGCTGCCGTCTTCCTGGAATAGCGCCTCACCGTCCCCGCCATCGCTGACACGTGGATCGGCCAGATCGACACAGGCGGAGGGTTGAGGGCCGTTGCCGATATCCTGAAAGCCGATAATAAAGGGGCCTTTGGCGATAGCCAAGGGGACATGACGGGCGTTCCAATTGCCTTCGCCGTCGAGAAACAGGTTTTCGTCCTGCCTGAATCCCAGCAGGGCATTGGGGAAAAATCTGCCGGTTTCGGGATGCTTCCTGAAAATGATGGCGTACTCTCTTTGAGCGGCGCGCAACTCGGTATTCATGAGCATGACGGCGCCGGTATTGTAACCGAGCTCTGCCGTATAGCGTGTCGCAACACGCAGATTGTCGTGTTTCTTTTTGTTCAGTAACTGGTAATCAGCCATCTTCTTTATCTATACAAATCACACCGGATTATTAAAAAAAATGCCGCTCCCGAGGGAGCGGCATTCATGTTACAACAAATCCTAAACGAGGTGTTTAGAAAGTGTAACGGGCACCCAACGCGTAGCGCGTATCCTGAATGGTCAGCTGTATCAACTGCCGCTCGGTACGAGCATACTGCCGCTGATCTTCACCGGTCAGGTTAATGGCTTCAAAGTTAACCGAGAAGTTATCGGTTATGTTGTAGCCTACGCTAAGGTCGAGCTGTGAGTACTCTTCCGTATGCCTGGGCTCGTTGGCAGCGTCGGTCGGAGTGACCAGGAAGCTGTCACGCCAGTTGTAAGCCAGACGAGCTGACCAGCTGTCATCCTCGTAGATCAACACCATGTTGGCGGAATCACTCAGACCGGTCAGAGCGAACTGGGTGGTCGTCGGATCACCGGTGATATCGAACTCGATATCGCCGTCAACGATCGTGTAGTTCGCCTGCAGACCAAAGCCGGTGTCACCGAAGAAGTGCTGCCATGCGATTTCCCAGCCATCCAATTTCGCAGACTCGTTATCGACCGGGAAGTTCACGCGGGCTATGTAGGTCGGATCACCCGCTACCGCCGTGAGATCGACGTTGTCTTCCCAGCCCGTCCCGCCTTCGTAGCCGAAAGCATCGAAATCAGCGCCGCAGGACGCGGAGTTGGTGGCATCCTCACCGTCACCGAAGCTCGTGGTACAGCCGACACCCTCGGTGGCCATCGATGCGATCATGCGGAACAGGTTCTGCTGGTTCACAGCACGGCCTTCAAGTTCCAGCTGATCGATAGCGGCCTGAGCACGGGGACCATTGGTCGGATCCAGCGTGAAGGGCTGACCGTCCGAGGTCAGCACCTCTTCGGTCGACACGGCGGTACCCACGAAGTTCGGTACGTCCTTCATGAAGTAACCGACAGCGAAATAGCTGGAATCCGCGTAGTACCACTCCAGAGACAGGTCAATATTCTCCGATTCCAAGGGCTGCAGGTCGGGGTTGCCGTTAAGCGCGGTACCCGGGGCCGCTCCCAGGATGGTGGGGCCTCCTTGCGGCGGCTGGACACCGTTAATGCCCAACAGCATGCGGTTATAGTCCGGACGGGAAATGGTCTTGGAGTAGGCAAAACGTCCGATCAAATCGTCATTGATTTGCAACGCCAGGCTTAAACTCGGCAGGGTGTGAGAATATTCACCCGTACCGCGCTGAATCGGCGCGTCGGCGGCGTTACCGGGCTGGCCGATAAGATCGTTGTCGCCCTGCCAGATGATCTGGGTCGGCGCCACCTGACCGATGGATTCGACCTCGGTCTTTTCATGGCGCAGGCCCGCCAATATATCCAAAGGCATACCGGCTAACTCCATTTCATAGGAAGCCTGGATGTAGAACGCCGTGATATCTTCGGTAATGGTACGGTTGACACCGTCGTCGGGATTTGGCGCCCAGGGCAGGCCCGCGTTGTCCGACAACAATTTACCCAGTGCCTTCACATCCTTGGCGATAAACCCGGTGGTAAACACCTCGGCCTGCTGACCTGAATTGGTGATATCAAGGCCCGCCTGGTCGAAGAAGGCACGATCGGCCGCACTCAGGGTTGTGCTGTAGCCGTCAAACAGGGAGGCAAAGTTAAGTTCCTCCATCATGTTCGCGGGCACGTCACCCGGAGTACTCACGCCCCAGTTACCTTCCAGAACTTCCTGCAGGAAAGAAGATTTCTGGGTCGCTTCCATCGAGCTGAGTTCAACACCGAAGTCGATGGAGCCCTGGTCGCTGAAGTCCCATTTGCCATCGAGTCGGGTCTGGTCGACTTCACCCCAGGCGCGGGCGTAGAAACCCTGGCGAACGGTGGAACCCAGGTCGCCGACATCGAACTCGCCGGAAACATTGCCGGTGGAGCCGGTTCCGGTTGCGCGGTTGTCGTCTTCGTAGACACCAACCAACAGCGGCAGATCACCGGTGTTGACGTAACCCTGGGCCCAGACACCCTGCGCGCCGGTCGCGATATTGAAATAGGAGCCGATGGTGTCGTCGCCGGGCAAGCTGCTGGATTCCGAACTGTGGTGATCCAGTTCAAAGGACAGCGTGTCGCTTGCCTGGAACTCGACGTTAAGACCGACAGAGTCGAGCTCGTTGGTAACATCGCCATAGTTTTGGGTCACACCGAGGTCTCGCACTTCCCCGGTGGGGTTCTCCAGCCATGTGTAGATCGGAGTCGCGACCTGGGGGTTGCCGTCGAACTGGATATCGGTTGTCGGGAAGGTGCCGCCGCCGAACCAGAAAGAGAACTCCGCGCCGTTAACGAGCAGATCCTGTTCGGCGTGGGTGTAATCCAACGTCGCGGTCAGGCTTTCCATCGGACGGAACTGCAACGTTATCTGTGTGTTTTCGCGGGTACGCTCCTGATCTTCGTGGTAGTAGCGGATACCGGGCGTCAGGTTGGTTTGCTGACCCACTGTGGGTGCATTGATGACATTGACGTCAGCCACGTCGATATCCGGGGCCGGCACCAAAGGTGCCTGGACTCTCATCGCCGGCGGAGTGCCGCTGTCGTAGGGAATACTTTGA
>DASVCP010000491.1:0-4871 GCA_036381555.1 Gammaproteobacteria bacterium | reverse complement strand
CCGACGCCGAGTTGGAGTACAAGTTTACGCGTACGCGTCTGGCGGAATTACCGCTTACGCTCCAGGCGGGGCTGGGGTTTCTGGTCGTGCTGTACATGACCCTGGCCATCAGCCAGAGCATCTGGGGCGCGGCCTCGATTGCCTCCAACCTCGGTTATGCCGTGCTGGGTATCGCCGTGCTGATTTTTCTGGGGTTTCTGAATCCTGTCAGGATACGTCAGGGCACCACGCATATGCCGGAATACCTGGCTGCCGGCATACTCATGGGCGTGGTTCTGACCGGCTTGTTACCGGCTACGCATTTGCAACTCCACATGGCCGCCTTACTGGTGACGCTGCTGTGGTATTGGCTGTTTTCGGGCTTTTCCTTTGAGCGGGCCAGTCTGGTGGGCTGGCCGCTGGTCGCCGGCGCCGCCGTGATCTGGCTGTTTTTCTCCAATCGAACCCCGGCCGGGGACGTGCTGCTGCTGGTGATCGCGTTGCTGGCGACGGCGTTGTTCGCCACCTTGTCGGCTTACATCACCGAGCGTCGCTGGCGCTTGAGCTTTTTGCATCAACACGCACCCTCGCTCCGCCAGCCCGCCTCCGCGGGGGCCGGCGCGGGGTTGCCGGGCGCGCTGATTCCTCCGACACGCGACAGGAATGGCCTTGAATGGGCGCAAAGCCTGAAAGCCATGACAGTCGATCTGGCCGCCATCCACGAAACCGATCTGATGTTCGTGCGCCTGCTGGAGCATCTGCGTAAGCAGATCTCCTTCGACGCTGCGGCGGTCGGCGCGCTACGGAACGGCCGCATGATGCCGGTGGTGATGCGCGATCAGCTTTCGGGTGTCAATCACGAGGATTCCATCAAAATGCTGTGGACGGGCGAGCTGCTGGATCTTTTGCAGAATACCCGCAACGTGCACCGCGGCGAGGCGGAACTGGGGCTGCTGGAGTCGTCATTGCACGGCGACAGCATTTCTTTCGGTTACCGGCTGGATATTCCCTATTTTTCGCAGCGGCGCCTGAACGGTGTGGTGACATTGTTGCGCAAGCGGGCGGCGTTTACGGATTTTGAGGTGAATTTCGCGTCCAGCATGGTTTTCCACGGCATGTTTGCCCAACGCAGCGCGCGACTGCAGCAGCGCCTGGAACGACTGTCCGCCCGTCAGGCGTCGCCCCCGCAAAATCCGGCTACCGGCAAGACCGCCAAAGACAACCTGCTGCCGGTATTGCCCCCGGAAATGTTTATTGAACGCGCCGGCGCGGAATTCAAACGGCTGACACTGGAAGGCAAGCCGGTTTCGTTGCTGTTGATCGAGATAGACCAGCACGAAGAGCTGGCCAAAAAGTACGGCGAAAGAGGCAGCCGGGAAATTTTCGCCACCGTCACCAATATTCTGCAGAACTGCCTGAAGGAAGGTAACCTGCTGGGACGCTACGGCGCCGGCTCGTTCGCCGTGCAACTGGCCATGCCGGTGGGCACCGCCAAGCAACTGGCCGAAGGCCTGCGCTACACCATCGAAGCCTGCGGCCTGAAACTCAACGGGCACAGCACCAAGGTGACCGTCAGCATCGGCGTTTCCTGCTTCGGCGATTCGGCCTCGGATTTCCTCTCCCTGCTCCGCAGCGCCGACCTCAGCCTTTTCCTGGCCCGCGACGCCAACGGCAACACCGTCAGAGTGAGTAATTAAAAAAACAGCCACGGAGGAAACGACGCGATAAGGAAGAGAGACTTTATTTTAAAAATATTTAACCACGGAGGGCACGGAGAGCACAGAGGAGAAACGGCCAAAGAAAATACAAGTTGGGGGGAGTGCAACAAACTCCGACAAAATCATCAAATTCTTCTTGTGTTGAAATTTTTTTCCAATCGGCGAAACCCATGCAGGATTCGCAAGTTCAACCTATAGGTTAATTTTGTTACTCAGTCGAGTTCGGATTTATAATCATCGAATATTTTTATTTTTTTATTGTTTTCTCTCTGTGATCTCCGTGCCCTCCGTGGTTAAATTTTTTTGAAGTCCCGCGATTTCGCGGATCAGCGCCGGGCCGCGGTAGACGAAGCCCGAGTAGATCTGCACCAGGCTGGCGCCGGCGTTGAATTTTTCGGCGGCGTCTTTCGCGCTTAAAATCCCCCCCACGCCGATCAGCGGAATTTCGCCTTTTAATCGCGCCTGCATGCTTCTCAGAACCTGTGTGGCCAGCGGCATCAGCGGTTTGCCGCTCAATCCTCCCGCTTCCCGCGCCACGGGAGAGTGTTCCAATCCCGGCCGCGACAACGTCGTGTTGCCGACGATCAAGCCATCCACGCGCTGGTTCAACAGGCATTCGGCAATATCATCCATGGCCGGCTCGTCCAGGTCGGGGGCGATTTTCAGCAACAGCGGTACGCGCCTGCCGTGTTGCGCGGACAGTTGTTCGCGCGCCTCCAGCAGGGTCGACAGCAGGCGCGACAGCTCCGAGACTTTTTGCAGCTCCCGCAGGCCGGGTGTGTTTGGCGAGGAAACGTTGATCGTGACATAGCCCGCATGGGGATAGGCTCTGCGCAGGCATAGCAGGTAATCGTCGACCGCCTTGTCGTTCGGCGTGTCTTTGTTCTTGCCTATGTTAATGCCCAGTACGCCGCGGTAACGCGTCCGGCTTACGCGCCTGACCAGGTGATCGATGCCTTTGTTGTTAAACCCCATGCGGTTGATCAGGGCCTGTTGCCCGGGAATGCGGAACAGCCGTGGTTTGGGGTTGCCGGGCTGCGGCCGGGGCGTCACGGTGCCGACTTCAATAAAACCGAAACCCAATCCCGCCAGCGCGTCGAGATAATCGGCGTTTTTATCCAGCCCGGCGGCAAGGCCCACGGCATTGGGGAAATCGAGCCCCATCACTGTCACCGGTTGTGAGGTGACTTGCCGGGTCAAGGCGGCGGCGACGGGTTCCCGGACCACAAGCTTGAGGCCCGCTAAAGCCAGATGATGCGCCGTTTCCGGCGGCAGGGTAAACAGCAGTGAACTGAGGAATCGGTACATATGCGCGCGATGTTATTGTTTCCGCGCATTGTCGCCGAATTGATGTGTGCAGACAAATGAGAGAGGTTAAATACTCCCGGTTTGTTTCACCCGAAGGATTGCCGTCGGGTGAAAAAGCCGTTAATGAACGTCCACCTGGTGCAAACGCAACACGATATCGACGTTGCTGAGCACGGTGTTTTCAGGCAGTCCGGGGATACACTCGATTTCAATCGCTTCAGCGTCGATATCCATCAGCTCGCCGGTGTCCTCATTGTAAAAATGAAAATGCGGTTTGTTATTCGTGTCGTATAATAGGCGGTCCGCGTCTATGACGACCGGGTTTACCAGGCCTTTGTCGGCGAACAGGCTCAGGGTGTTATAAACCGTGGCGCGTGAAATACTGTAGCCCCTGGCGGTTACCTGCTCCAGCAGTTGTTCGGCGGAAACGTGCTGCATTTTGCTGAACAACGTTTCGGCGATTTGTACGCGTTGTGCGGTGGGTAGAATATCGTGTTGTTTGAGCAGCTCGATGATATTACTGTTCGGACCCTTCGAGCGGCCTTGTTGAATGGTCATGGTATGCATCGTAACCTCTCCTTCTTGCGCTTTACCGGGATGAGGGTGGGGGATTTCACCCCTGATCTTTACGGCAAGTCCGTAAGATTTAACCTGCAACCGTCCGGATTTATTCTGGGCGTATAAATGCTGCCCTGTTTCTTGCTTATCGGCAGTATTACGGTAAAACTTAACGGTACATACATGCTCTTGAAGTGACTTGGGAAGCGCGCCGTGCCGGGGATAAGCCCGGTTCTAATTCCCCAAGGTGCTGGTTTTATGCGGGCTCCTGGTTCCGACAAGGGGTTGTACAGGAGTTGAGGACGGATGTTTGCCCCAAAATCGGGATTATGAATAATGCGTGAAACTGCAAGATATGCATTGAGCTATTACAGGGAAAAGGCTCCCATGCCGCTGGGCCGCGCCCTGCTGCGCCGGATCGGGGATATCCGCCGCAGCCGAATTCCGATTGCCGTCAAACTGGGTTTGGTGATCACCGTCCTGATCGTGACCGGCATGGGGTCGCTGGGTATCTGGATGGCCATCAATCAGAACCGCCTGATGCACGAGCAGTTGTACGATTTCGGGATTACCGTGGCTCAGCAACTGGCCCATATCGCCACGGAGCCCATTCTGTCCGAAGACAGCCTCGGGCTGACAGTGCTGACTACAAAATTTACCGAAAGTGAGAAGGTGCTGGGAACGGCCGTTTATGCGTATACCGGCGAACTGTTGGCGTCGGCCGGTCTGCAGCCCGCCGCCGGGTTCAACCCCGCCGCGGATTTTGGCGCTGAACCAACAGCTACGGTCAGGCACTGGTTCTGGGAGGACCCCCTTAGTGGGGACAAGCGGCGTGTCAGTTTTGTCACCCCTTCCAAACACAGCGATCTGACCACGGGATATGTCCTGGTGACGCTGTCGGCCTCGATGATGGACTCGGCGTTCCACAAGGCGGGAAATACGATATTTTATGCTACGTTGTTCATGTGTCTGCTGGCGTCGTTGGCGGCGCTGTTTATGAGCCGGCGCTTGTCCCGGCCCATTCACACACTGATGGAAGCCACCAAAGCCGTGGGTCGGGGCGATCTGGGGGTGCGGATTCCGGAACGGCGCAACGATGAAATCGGGGTGTTGATCGACAGTTTTAACAACATGGCTGACGGACTGCTGATCAAAACCCGTGTGGAGCAGATGTTGTCGCGCTATGTATCCAAGAATGTGGCCGAACGGATACTGGCGAACCTGGACCAGGTGCGGCTGGGCAGCCGCCATGTCGACGCCACCGTGTTGTTTGCCGATATCGTCGGTTTCACCAGCATGGCCGAGCGG
>DASVCP010000490.1:0-2670 GCA_036381555.1 Gammaproteobacteria bacterium | reverse complement strand
GGCATTTGCGCGTCCCTGCGCGTCCACCGCTTCTGTGCATCCATGCACTCGCGGCATTTGCGCGTCCCTGCGCGTCAATCCAGAATCCTGAAGAAGAAGTATTACAAGCAAGCTCGATGCATCAAGCTTTTATTCTGAGTTCTGACTCCTGTATTCTTTTAAAATCGGAACCCGAGACTGACGTTCAGCACCGGCCACAAGTCGATTCCCTCAAGCTCGTTTTCAAGATCCTGGCGTTCCTGCTCCACATCCTCCTCGGAAACAGTGTTCGTGTCGTCAATAACGACCACGTCCACTTGCGGATCGCCCTGCGACATCACTCCCAGATCGATGCCGAGATGAAACCCTTTATTGCGGCCAAAGGCATTGCCCCAGCCGATGCCGGCATAACCGGCCGTGCCTTCGAAAGAAATTCTGCCGTGAACGGAAGTATTGGGAGGGGCTTCGGTGTCACCCACGAACTGTCCCGACGTATCCACGAAGGCGCTGGCGGTGATTTCGTTGTTGTTCTGTACCACGCCCAGGCTAAAACGGAAATTGGACCTTTTGGAGGGATACCAATCAAGAAAAGCGAATTGATTATCGAATTCAAATGTAGGATTGTCGTAATTCAAGCCGTCATCGTCCTCGATCTCAACGAGTTCGAACTCACCCGAGTTGATACCGGCACGCACATTCAGATTGCCGGTCAAACGGAACGACGCTCCCACGCCCGTTCCCAGGCTGCCGCCATGCACATCGACCGCAAAAGGCCCTGCCGCGGCCGCCGGACGAACCCCCATGGCAAACGCCGCAAGACTCAATGCCAGCGGGATAAGCGGCCACTTCCAGCCACAAAAACCCGTAACCTTGCTGTTTTCACTCTTCATAGCCATTATCTCCACTGTATGTGCCTTATATGCCTCTCAGGTAATACGCAGATCCCCCCGACAACCCTGTCTCCAGCATCGCAAACGTCCGTTCCGATCAAATCGTCCTCAACTGCCTCTTGCCACCGGTACCCGAGTCTGGATAATGCCAGTCATGCAAACCCGCTGTCCATCCTGCAACACGATCTTTAAGGTCGGCAAATCCCAGCTCGCAAAAGCCGATGGCTTAGTACGTTGCGGCCGATGCCAGTATATCTTTAACGGCCGCGATCATTTGCAAGGCGCCGCATCCGCCATGACAGTTTCACCGGAAATGCTCAAGCATATCTTGCTGGGAAAGCGCAAGGCAAGCCGAGGGGCGACCGCCGGCTGGAGCGCGGCCATCGTTATCGGCGTCCTGGGCCTGCTGTTGCAGATTGCCTACCTGAAACGCGACTGGCTGGCTGATCATCCGCGCGCCGGCCCCATAGTTGTCGACTTCTGCAAACGGATTCCGGGCTGCGAACTGACGCCTAAACGCGATTTAAGCCAGCTGCAGTTGGTCAGCCGCAACGTATACTCGCACCCGAATGAGGCGGCGGCCCTTATGATCAGTGCCGTCATTGTTAACGCGGCGAATTTCAGTCAACCGTTTCCGATCCTGCTCGTCAGCATGTCGGATGTCCAGGGCAAGGTGGTGGCGGAACGCTATTTCCACCCTTCAGAATATCTGCCGGAAAAGCCTGGAACTTCCGAGATGCAACCCGGAAAAGCCATATCGGTCAATCTGGAGGTCATGGATCCCGGTCAGAATGCTTTGGCTTTCGAGCTTGATTTTCAATAGAAGCCGAAACTTTACTTCTTACAGCAAATAGTTATCCAACTTCGCTTCTCCCGCTCCACAAAATTTCCACCCCAATCGCCCCGCAACCCTTTATCCCCGCAACCGTTAGCGGTAATATCTCATCCCCCGTTTGGGGAGCGGATTGATCATTGTTATGAGAATAGGGCCTTATCAATTCAACAATCCTTTGATCCTTGCCCCCATGGCGGGTATTACCGACCGGCCGTTCCGTCAGATCTGCCGGCGGTTGGGCGCGGCGCTGACGGTATCTGAAATGGTCACATCCGATTCCTCGCTCTGGAAAACATCGAAATCGCGTCTGCGTATGGACCATTGCGGCGAGGCTTCGCCAACCAGCGTGCAGATCGCGGGCGCGGATGCCCGCAAAATGGCGGAGGCCGCCCGCCACAATGTTGAAAGCGGCGCGGATATCATCGACATCAACATGGGGTGTCCGGCGAAAAAAGTCTGCAATGTCCAGGCTGGTTCCTCGCTTTTGAAAGATGAACTCCTTGTCGGCAGGATCCTGGAAGCCGTGGTCAACGCTGTCGACGTGCCGGTCACATTAAAAACCCGAACAGGATGGGATGCCCACTTGAAAAACGGTCTTGCCGTTGCGCGTATTGCCGAACAATGCGGCATACAGGCGCTGGCCGTTCACGGGCGCACTCGTGCAGACGGGTTTGGCGGTAAAGCCGAATACGAAACCATTCAAACCATCAAAGCCCAGGTCAAAATTCCCGTGTTCGCCAACGGCGACATCGACTGTCCCGAGAAAGCCAGGCAAGTGCTTGACCAGACCGGCGCGGACGGTCTGCTGATCGGCCGCGCGGTCCAAGGCAATCCCTGGCTGTTCCGTGAAATCAATCACTTCCTGACGACGGGAACTCATGCAAAAGGGCCTTCGGTCTTTGAAATTCGGAATTTAATGCTGGAGCACCTTGAAACGCTGTATCTTTTTTACGGTGACCACATGGG
>DASVCP010000489.1:0-11016 GCA_036381555.1 Gammaproteobacteria bacterium | reverse complement strand
AAGCTTGCCGCAGAAGGCAACGCGGAAAAACGTTTCGCCGTTGTCGGGATGCTGCCAGCGGTACATGGAAATCAACGACTCGATTTCCACGCGACTGCCGGTTTCCTCATAGGTTTCCCGGATGGCGGCTTCCACCAGGCTTTCCCCATTCTCGACGTGGCCCGCCGGCTGGTTGATGACCAAGCTGTCACCCACGATTTCCTCGACCAGTAAGAACTCGTTGTTGTGCTCGACAATGGTGGCGACGGTCAGGTGCAGTTTCGGATTCATGTCGTGATTTCAATTTCGTTGGCGATGGACTCGTCGATTTTCTGGGTAATGCTCGGATCCATGATTTCCAGGAAACGACGCGACTGCGGGGAAATGAACTTGCCGCGCCGGACGACGACACCGTACGAGCGCTTGGGAAAATAATCGTCCAATGGAATGACCGCCAGTTTTTCAACCCCGGTCAGGCAGATGTTGGTGACGATGGAGATGCCCATTCCCAGCTCGACATACTTTTTAATCACCTCCCAGCCGCCAGCTTCCAGGGTGACGTTGTAAGGCACATTGTATTGTTGAAACGCCAGCTTCACCATGGTCCAGGTGCTGAGGTGCCGCGGCGGCAGAATCAGGCCGTAGGGGCTGATATCTTTCAGCGTCAGCTTGCGCGTTTTGGCCAGTTTGGCCAGGGGATGCTCGGGGGGCGCGATCAGCACCGGGTCGAAGCTGAAGATCGGGTAGTAGTTCATGTCCTCGACCCGTTCTATCATCGAGCCGACAGCAAAATCCGCCTCGTCCCGTCGCAACAGCGCCATGCCGTTGCGGCCGGTCACATTGCGCAACCGCAGCTTGATGTTGGGGTATTGCTTGTTAAAGGCTTCCACGAAGCGGGGCAGAATGTAGAGAATGGTCGCCTCGCCCGCGGCGATGTCCAGGGTGCCGGTCTCGACATCACCCAGCCTCGCCGAGAACACATCGGGCAACCTGTCCATGCCTTCCACCAGCGGCAGAGCCAGTTCGTAAAGAATTTTACCGGCCGGGGTGATTTTAATACGCGGGCCCCGCCGCTCAAAAAGCGTAACTTTAAGTTCTTCTTCCAAGATTTTGATATGCAAGGAAATTGATGGCTGGCTGAGGCCGAGGCGTTTGGCGGCCGCCGAAATACTCTCGGTTTTTGCGGTATGCACGAACGCGCGGAGTTGTTTAAGACGGCTGGGTGTGGGGCTCAAAATATTACCCTTATCAGGATACTGCTCGGCTCGATTATTGAAAAAATTAATAGTAATCAAATTCGCCATTATTTGTCTATGTCGACCGCCCCGCCGGTGGCATATTTTCTGTATGCCCCGATTTAATCAGCCATGAGGATGAAAAAAGCATTATGGGTTTTTTGAATGGAACAGAGCCGAATGGGCAGGATGCTTCTATGTGTATACGCAAAAGCGCTGCCGTTAGCGATTGAGCACCGGGAATCGTATAATACGGCCAGATTCAAATCCGCATTCAATCATTCGAGGAGCATGTAAATTAATGGGTTATAACAAGATCAATGTACCGGCCAAGGGTGAAAAAATATCAGTCGACCCCGACCTTGCACTCAAGGTTCCCGACCAGCCGATTATTCCCTTTATTGAAGGCGACGGGATCGGAGTGGATATAACCCCTCCCATGCGTCGGGTCGTGGACGCGGCCGTGGAAAAAGCGTACGGGGGGCAACGCAAAATCGCCTGGATGGAGGTGTATGCCGGCGAAAAAGCCACCCATGTTTACGGCGAAAACGAGTGGTTGCCTGAGGAGACGCTGGAGGCGTTCCAGGAGTTCGTGGTAGGCATCAAGGGACCGTTGACCACGCCGGTAGGCGGGGGGATACGCTCTTTGAATGTCGCTTTGCGTCAACGCCTGGATCTGTACGTGTGCCAGCGCCCGGTGCGTTGGTTCCAGGGCGTGCCCAGCCCCCTGCGGGAACCCGAAAAAACCGACATGGTGATATTCAGGGAAAACTCCGAGGATATTTACGCGGGTATTGAGTGGAAAGCCGACAGCGATGAGGCCAAAAAAGTCATCCGGTTTTTACAGACCGAGATGGGGGTCAGGAAAATCCGCTTTCCAGAGCATTGCGGCATCGGCGTCAAACCGGTGTCGGCGGAAGGCACCAAGCGGCTGGTCGACCGGGCCATTCAATACGCCATCGACAACGAAAAGCGGTCGGTCACCCTGGTTCATAAGGGCAATATCATGAAGTTCACCGAGGGTGCGTTCAAGGAATGGGGCTACGAACTGGTGGTGGAGAAATACGGCGCCAGGCCCGTGGACGGGGGACCCTGGCAGGTGCTCAAGAATCCCAAAAACGGTGCCGACATCATCATTAAGGACGTGATTGCGGATGCGTTTTTACAGCAGATCCTGTTAAGGCCGGAGGAGTATGAAGTCATTGCGACGTTGAACCTTAACGGCGATTATATATCAGATGCGTTAGCCGCTCAGGTTGGAGGGATCGGTATCGCTCCCGGCGCGAACATGGGGTCCACGGTCGCCATCTTTGAAGCGACTCATGGCACGGCGCCGAAGTACGCGGGACAGGATAAAGTGAATCCCGGCTCCCTGATTCTGTCGGCCGAAATGATGCTGCGCCATCTTGGTTGGAAGGAATCCGCCGATCTGATCATCAAGGGCATGTCCGGCGCGATTTCCGCAAAAACCGTTACTTACGATTTCGCAAGATTGATGGAGAATGCGCGCGAGGTCAAATGTTCGCAATTCGGTGAAGCGGTGGTAGAACATATGGCTTAATCCGTCGAGTCAAATGTCTCGAAATTGGCTAAACTGATTGCTATGAGCGGGAAAGACAAAACGCGGCAATTTTCTGACGAGCTGGCCGTCGAGGCGGTCAAGCCCAAGCTCAAGCGGCCGCCACTCTATAAGGTGGTGTTATTGAACGATGATTACACGCCGATGGAATTTGTGGTGGAGGTGTTGCAGGTGTTTTTCGGTATGGATCGTCAGAAAGCGACACAGATCATGTTGCATGTACACACGCGTGGTAAAGGGGTGTGCGGCGTGTATACTCATGATATAGCCGAAACCAAAGTGATGCAGGTTAACAATTATTCGCGCGAACACCAGCATCCTTTGCTTTGTGTCATGGAGGAAACGGACTGACAGTAGCAGTAAAGGTATCGTTAAGTACTGGTGCAGAAGGCAGGTGCTCATATGTTAAGTAAAGACCTCGAAGTCACGTTGAACAAAGCGTTCAAGACAGCGCGGGAACGTCGCCACGAGTTTATGACGGTAGAACACCTGCTTCTGTCGCTGCTGGAAAACGCATCGGTCATCGATGTGTTGCAGTCCTGTAATGTCGAAATAGACAACCTGCGCCGCGAGCTTTCCATCTACCTTGAGCAAAACACGCCCATTCTGGATGAAAGCGATCATCGCGAAACCCAGCCGACCCTGGGGTTTCAACGGGTCTTGCAGCGGGCGGTCTTTCATGTGCAGTCCTCGGGCAAAAAGGAAGTCACCGGCGCCAACGTGCTGGTGGCGATTTTCGGCGAACAGGAATCGCACGCGGTTTACCTGTTGAACAAGTACGATCTCACCCGGCTGGACGTGGTGAATTACATTTCCCACGGTATCCCCAATATGCCGCAGGAAGACGAGAACCTGCCGGAATCCGAAGAGAAATACGTGGAAGACGAGGCCGGCGGCAAGAAACCGCTGGAGTCGTTCGCCACCAATCTGAACGAACTGGCGCAGCAGGGCCGTATCGATCCCCTGATCGGTCGCGAGGCGGAAATCGAGCGTACCATCCAGATTTTGTGCCGCCGGCGGAAGAACAATCCGTTACTGGTCGGTGAAGCGGGGGTCGGCAAGACCGCCATCGCCGAAGGTCTGGCCAAGAACATCGTGGACGGCAACGTTCCCGATGTTTTAAAAGAAGCGAAGATTTATTCGCTGGACCTCGGGGCGCTGGTGGCGGGCACCAAGTATCGCGGCGATTTCGAAAAGCGACTGAAAGCCATACTGTCGCAGTTGCGCAAGGAAGAGGGTGCCATTCTGTTTATCGACGAGATCCACACCATTATCGGCGCGGGTTCGGCGTCGGGCGGAGTGATGGACGCCTCCAACCTGATCAAGCCGGTACTGGCTTCCGGTGAACTGAAGTGCATCGGTTCGACCACCTACCAGGAATACCGGGGCATTTTCGAGAAGGATCGCGCCTTGTCACGCCGTTTTCAGAAAGTCGATGTGGTGGAGCCCAGTGTCGAGGAAACCTTCGATATTCTGAAAGGCCTGAAAAACCGTTTCGAAGAGCACCACGACGTCCGTTACACCACGGGCGCCCTGCGCGCGGCCGTGGACTTGTCCGCCAAGTACATCAACGACCGTTACCTGCCCGACAAGGCCATCGACATTATCGATGAAGCGGGCGCGCAGCGGCGGATCAAGCGCAACGGCTCGTCGCGGAAGAAGTCGATCAACGTGCACGATATCGAGAATATCGTTGCCAGGATCGCGCGCATTCCGGCCAAGAGCGTATCGGCCTCAGATGTCGAAGTACTGGAACGGCTCGAGCACAACCTGAAGATGGTGGTATTTGGTCAGGACGAGGCTATCGGCACGCTGGCCACCGCGATCAAGATGGCACGCTCCGGCTTGCGCGAGGGCGACAAACCGATCGGCTCGTTTCTGTTTGCCGGGCCGACCGGCGTCGGCAAAACCGAAGTCAGCCGCCAGCTGGCCAAAATCCTGGGTATCGAACTGCTGCGGTTCGACATGTCCGAATACATGGAGCGTCACACGGTTTCCCGCCTGATTGGTGCGCCCCCCGGCTATGTCGGTTTCGACCAGGGCGGCTTGCTGACCGAAGCCGTCGTCAAGCACCCGCACGCGGTACTGCTGCTGGATGAAATCGAAAAAGCGCATCCGGATGTGTTCAACCTGCTGTTGCAGGTCATGGATCACGGCACCCTGACGGACAACAACGGCCGCAAGGCGGATTTTCGCAACGTTATCGTCATTATGACGACCAACGAAGGCGCCCACGAAATGAGCCGCCGCAGCATGGGATTTACGGAGCAAAGTAACGCTACGGATGCCATGGAGGCCATCAAGAAGCTGTTTTCGCCGGAATTCCGCAACCGCCTGGACGCCATTATTCAATTCAAGTCGCTCGACAAGCGGACGATTGCCAACGTGGTTGACAAGTTCATGATCGAGCTTGAGCACCAACTTGAGGAAAAACGGGTCGTGCTGTCATTGGACGACAGCGCCCGCGAATGGTTGGCGGAAAAGGGTTTCGACCCGCTGATGGGCGCCCGGCCGATGGCACGCGTGATCCGCGAGCATATTAAAAGACCGCTGGCCGATGAGTTGTTGTTCGGGCGCCTGGCCAAGGGCGGGCGGTTGAGGCTCAGTGCAAAAGGGGGCAAGCTGGAACTCGAAATGGAATCGTCCGAGGAAGCGGTCGCCGGATAGGCGCGCTGTTGCCCGAGGTTATTTGTTGCGGAAAATGATTCTGCCTTTGGAAAGGTCGTAAGGGGTCATTTCGACGGTAACTTTATCACCCCGAAGTATACGGATGTAATTTTTCCGCATCTTGCCCGAAATATGGGCGGTAACAATATGCCCGTTTTCCAGTTCCACCCGGAACATGGTATTTGGCAGGGTTTCGATAATGACGCCCTGCATTTCAATATGATCTTCTTTTGCCATTCATTTTCCTAAAGCCTGTGACGGAAGGCGATCATTATCAATAATTCCGTGTGGCTGGCAAGTTTTTATGCATCATTACGGTTGATTTCTTCTGTCAGCCAGTTCAAAAACGCCGTTTTAGCGTAATAAAGTTACCGGGAGCCTTTGTTTTAATGTCCGGCGAGGCTCTTCACAATTTGGGAATGTCAAGACTGGTATTGGACGTTCAATGTCCCTATCATGGCAGAAAGTTGGCTATCCGGTAGAAACGAATGCAAATGCTGATACAACAGAAGCAACTAACCGGCAACCGTGGTAAGTTCTGCGATTTGATGGATTTATATGAGCGGAATTACATCGCCTTGCGCCGGTTGATGCCGGATATCGGCGACCTGGGGACCAGTGCGGTATCAACGATTCCCGGCTGCCTGGATTTACATTACCGGCTGATCGAACGCACGCGTTACACAACCACGTTTATTCTGACATATCATCTCGACCAGAACAGCCGTGCCGTTTCGGAGCCGAATCTGGAGGTGCGCCTGTACCACGACGCCCAGTTGGCGGAGGTGCTCAGCGCGATGTTGCACCGGCATCATTACAAGAACGACGCGGTGGTGACGGTCGATCAGCTGATTACTCCCGAGCAGAGCGTGTTGCAATCCAAGTGGATGTTGAACCGCTTTTTATACAAGTGGGTGAATTTTTGTTTGAAGCGTGGACATGTTTTCCGGCCCGGCTCCGGTTGGGAATCTTTTCTCCATCCGTTGCGGGAACGTCACGGCCGCTAGATATGTTTACACGTTTGCGCGAATTGCCTGATCGTTTTTTTGAAAAGGCGCGCGCTCTCCGGCGTTTCATCGTGGCCGTAGCGTAGCAGGGCATACGTTCGAAGTACCGGGTCGAGTTTTTCTCCCAAATTCGGATCCCCATGCCTGATCCTTCGCAGGTAATCAACAGGGCCTTCATGCGGTTTGCGCGGGTATCCCGCTTTCGCCAGCCGCTTGCCCAGTTTTAAATAAAGCCGCTGGATTTTGTCTTCATCCCGGGAGCGGTTCTGCAGACTGACGAAGGCGATGATAATCAAGGCAATGCTCAAGGTGACCGCGAGCAGGATCGCGAGTTTGACGGGACTGGCATCGTTTAGTCCCAGCCGCGACATAAACAGCTGCTGGGTTTCATGCGTATAGCCCAACACCCATTCATTCCAGCGATTATTGACCGAATCCCACAGTAGCCGCATCTTGGCGAGCGCGGCGGCGCTTCGATGAAGCACCAGGCGGGGATTTTCGTGTTCGGGCAGGGCAAGATCCAGATTACGTTCAATCCGTAAAGGTGAGACGGCCGACGTCGGATCCACGCGCACCCAGCCCCGGTTTTCCAGCCAGACTTCCGCCCAGGCATGCGCGTCGGCCTGTCTGACCAGCATGTAGTTTCCCAGAGGATTTATTTCCCCGCCCAGATAACCCGTTACCACTCTGGCCGGAATACCCGCCGCTCGCATCAGGAAAGTAAAACTGCTGGCAAAATGCTCGCAAAATCCCCGTTTTGTTTGAAACATGAATTCATCCACCGCGTGCGTGCCCAGAAGTGGCGGGTCCAGGGTATAGGTAAACTCCTGGTTGAACAGTTGCAGGGCACGGTCGATGATTTTCCCGGGCTGACCGCCTGTTTCGGCCCGCCAGCGTTGCGCCAGCTCCATGCTTTGCGGGTTGCCGTTTTCCGGGAGCTGTAAAGCTCTCCTTCTGCTGATGGGGTCCAGCGACGGGGCCAGTTGGTAATCGGGGTAGGAACGCAAGCGGTATTGGGTAAGACTGATAACGCGTTTCGAAGCCTGCAACTGCTGGCCGTCGCCGATTACCAACCCGTATGTGCCGGTGATTTCGGCGTACTCGTCCAAGACCGGCAAGTCCAGGGCGAACAGCCAGCGCTGCTGGTGAGCTTCGAGGGTTACCGTGTATTCGAAGGGGGTGCCTGTCACCGAATAATCGGCGGCAGCCACTGCATGCGCGGGTAGATTATATTGCCGGCCGGGACGCCAGGTACGGCCGTCGTACTCCCAGAATACCAGCGCGCGCCAATATAACTGATGAGGCAACGGTTCTCGGCCATGAAACTTCACGCGAAATGCGACTTCGTCCGAGATCGCCAGTTGACTGATCTGACCGGGCGCCATTTCGTCGCTTAACCCGGTTTTTCCAGCCTGTTCATTGACAGGCAGCCCCCAAAGGGGGCCCGGAATTCGGGGGAACAAAACAAACAGCAGCACCATCAGCGGCAGCGAGTAAGCCATCAGGGGACCGGTCAACCGCAGTTTATCGGTCCAGGAGATGTCGCCGGTTCCCTGATTCAACCTGATCAGCACCATGGTGATGAAAGCTATGACCAACAACATGTACAGGGCGGTGGGAATACTCTGCTGGTTGAGAAAGTGCGTAATGATCAGAAAATAGGTCATGATGACGGCGATCATGCCGTCCCGATGAGTGCCGGTTTCGAGCAACTTCAGAAACAACATGATGATTAACAGACTGGTGCCCGCCGTCGGACTGAGGATCGTTGCATATTGAAGCTGGATGGCCACGAGCGCGGACAGGGTCAGCAGAAAAACAAACGGACGCCCGGGGTTTAACCGCGGGAAGCGTATTACGACCAGTTTGCCAAGCGCGATGGCTGTGACCAGAAATATGAGCCACACCGGCATGTAACTGAAGTGCGGAATTGCCGCCAGAACAAGCGCCGCGATAAGCCAGGGCAGTATCGCCGACTGAATGGGACGGAAATTTGAAGAGCGGGTTGTCGCGGAGCGAAAGCGGAATTTCATAATTCGTATAGCGCCAGCCTCTCCAGGCAGGCGGCTTTATGCGCGTCCCCATGACTGGGTGGAATCATTATGCCAGGCAGTCGCAGGCCATAGCTGCGACCCTGGTGTTCCAGATCAAGCACCCATTGACACAGTTGGGAAAGCCGTTGTTCGGTTTCCATGCCTGTCAGGGTTTCCCAGTCCAGCCAGACTTCGTTCCCGGCCAGGCCGCTGAATTGCTTGGTTAAAAGTTCATGCCCTCTTGCCGCGGCTTTCCATGCCATGTGACGGGGCGAATCGCCGGTTTGATAACGACGGATGCCGGCAAAATCGTCATTACCCGACGTTTGCGTATGTCGGTGTCCGGAGCTCAATGTCGAATAAGGCGGGAACTGACGGGTACCGGCAGGCCGGGGATAGACCAGCACCCGGCTTTTCATGGCCAGCCAGGACCAGGTCCGGAACAGTCCCAGCGGAAACTCGCTCCATATTTTGATTTTATCGAGGGGCAGGTAGCCGCGGTGCCGGCTTGTGCGTTGAACCAGCACGGTTTGCGTACCGCTGGCGGGCACGTCTGCCAGCAGGGGATTGTGATATTCGTCGTCGATGCCGATACGAAAGGCCGGACGGCCGCCGACGGTTTCCAGGTATAGCGGGAACACGGCCGTCTCGCCCGCGAAAACCGGTTTGGTGGGGCCGACCGTGAGTTTCAACCGGATCAAATTCCGGTAAGTGTAGAGCAAGCCGACCAGACTCAGTCCCGCCAGCAGAAATGTCAGCAAAAACCCCATATTGTTGCTGTAGTTGATGGAACCCATCAGCATGCTGTAGATGACAAAGGCAAAAAACACGCCGTAGCGCGTGGGGAGAATATAGGTCGATCGGGGCTCCAGCGTTTGCGAGCGGGCGGCGGGGCGCATCCGCCGGTGTATCCAGGCATCGAAATTGGCGCGCAGCCTTTGCAGGGTGCGCCGGGGCAGGGCGATTGTCGACATGGCAGGCAAAATTTCCGGCTTGCTTCAGGGGTCAGGCATATTCGACCTTGCTGTCATGCATTTGGTGCGCGAGGCACGATCACAGCTAGGGAATCTCTGATTAAGTCTGATACTTCGTTAAAAGCTCGCTCAAAATGCTCATTTATTCGCATATAAACTCCGCTTTTTCACTCCCTTTTGCCTCGTCTCAGTTGCTAACGCTACCAAGCAGGCTGTTGAAAAACAGCCTGCCAGGCGCCGCAGGGATGCGCCGCACGAAAATCGAACACGTTAAGTGTTTGATTTTCGGAGCAAGGCGCGAATTCACTTCGCGCCGCAGCGCGTTGAAAAAGGCCAGGGAGGGACTTTTTCAACATCCTGCTAGGGAATGGGCACGGCTTCGATCAGTACTTCTTTAAGTTTAGCCTCATTCAAAGGTTCGTGATTCCTGTCGAGCAGGCGATGACTGGCAACGGGTAATATGACCGCCTGAATGTCCTCCGGCAGCGCGAAATTGCGTCCGTTCAGCATGGCCCAGGCCTGGGCGGCCCGTTTGATCGCCAGACCGGCCCGCGGCGACAGATTGGTGTGAATATCGATTTGCGTCCGCGTATGCTCCAGGAGTTTTTGCAGGTAATCCAGCAGCGCCGCGGATACATGGATTTGCCGGGCATATTCCTGCAGGTGCATCAACTCGTCCAGCGAGATGCGGGGCTGCAGACTGTTAAGCAGCTTGCGCCGGTCTTCACCTTCCAGCAGCGTGCGTTCCGAGTTTCTGTCCAGATAACCCAGGCTGATTTTCATCAGAAAGCGATCCAGTTGCGATTCCGGCAGGGGAAACGTTCCGATCTGGTGATGGGGATTCTGCGTGGCGATGACAAAAAACGGTTCCGGCAGGGGACGAGTTTCGCCTTCCACGGTGACTTGTCCTTCTTCCATGGCTTCAAGCAGCGCGCTTTGAGTCTTGGGCGTGGCGCGGTTCACTTCATCCGCCAGAATGACCTGGGAAAAAATGGGGCCGGGATGGAAATTGAAGGTCCCGGTTTCGCGCTGGTAGACCGAAACGCCCAGAATATCCGCCGGCAGCAGGTCGCTGGTAAATTGCACGCGGCGGAATTCAAGCCCCAGTACCCTGGCCAGCGTATGGGCCAGCGTGGTTTTGCCCACGCCGGGGAGGTCTTCGATCAGCAGGTGGCCGCGCGCCAGCAGGCAGGCGACGGCCAGTTTGATCTGATGTTTTTTCCCCAGCACAACTCCGCTTGCCTGGGTGATGATGGCATCCAGAGTGTCCTGGAGCCTATGTTCCAATACCGCCGGTTTGACGTTTTGATGCATCGTGTCGAAAGTCCAGTCGAGATTTCATGATCGTGCCGGTTTTATTGCAAGTTTATCCCTTACTCCCCATTATCTAAACCTTTACAATGATGTGCCGAGAAATGGATAGTATAGAAAACAGGGGGTAGACTGCTATTATCCATGGAGCGGTGGGTTTTAACGGTGCTTTGCCTGTGACGGCGTCGATTGCTGTAGTCCGAGCGCCCGGGTTTACAATTTTAATTTTAA
>DASVCP010000488.1:0-12717 GCA_036381555.1 Gammaproteobacteria bacterium | reverse complement strand
AGCGAGTCGAGCTTGTGACGTTCAACGCGTTTATGTTGCTCGCCGGCGGCCGACTCATCCACCATTTGCCGCAATCGCACGACATCCTGCAGGCCATACACCATCCAGGCCTCAGCCGGCAACCCGTCACGTCCGGCGCGTCCGGTTTCCTGGTAATACGCTTCGATGCTCTTGGGCAAATCAAGATGCGCGACAAACCGCACATCGGGCTTGTCGATACCCATGCCGAACGCGATGGTCGCCACCATCACCACGGCTTCATCACGCAGAAACCGCTGCTGGTGTTCGGTCCGCAATTCGGTTGAAAGTCCGGCATGATAAGGCAGTGCATTGAACCCGTGCGTACACAGCCACTCAGCCGTACTCTCCACTTTCTTGCGCGACATGCAGTAAACGATACCGGCTTTGTCGCGGTTCGCTGCAAGGAAGTGTAACAACTGTTTCTTCGCGTCCGTTTTCACCTGCACGGAATAGCGAATATTGGGCCGGTCGAAACCGCCGATGAAATCGCGTACGTCGTCGAGTTGCAACCGCTCGACAATTTCCTTTTGTGTCCGCCTGTCCGCCGTTGCCGTCAACGCCATTCTCGGCACGCCCGGAAAATGCTCGCGTAACGCACACAGCGACAGATAATCCTGGCGGAAATCATGTCCCCATTGCGAGACGCAATGCGCCTCGTCTATGGCAATTAACGAAACCTTGTAGCGGACAAGTAACTGCAACGTATCGGGCTGCAACAAACGTTCAGGTGCGATATACAGAATCTCCACGTCGCCTTCGTCCAGTTCGCGCAGCAGTTGCTGCTGCTCCGCCGGACTCAGACTGGAATTCAGGAACGCCGCCTTTATTCCCAGTTGCCGCAGCGCCACCACCTGATCCTGCATCAGCGCAATCAGCGGAGAGACGACGATGCCGAGCCCGTCCCGTAGCAACGCCGGAATCTGGTAACAAAGCGACTTGCCGCCGCCGGTCGGCATCAATACCAGCGCGTCACGCCCCGCCAGCGCCGCCTCGATGATTTCCCGCTGCTGCCCCCTGAACTCCGCGTAGCCGTAAACGTCCCGCAGTATTTGTTTAGCCCTTTCGATCATGGCTTGAGATTATAGGTCAAATTCAGCCGTAAGTATAAAAATCAAAAGCATTTAACCACGGACGACCGCCAGGGATGGCGGAAGTGCAGAAATTGCAGGAGCAAACTTTCTGCGTACACGGAGGACACGGAGTTAAAAACATTTATTGCTTTAAGTACTGCGAGATGAATCCAACTTTTTCGGATATCTGAGGGCACGATAAAGTCCTTTAAAACCTTTATTTTCATTTCTCTGTGATCTCCGTGTCCTCCGTGGTTAAGGTTTTTTAAAATACAGTCTCAAATTTCCTTCCAGATTTTTTCCAGGCGTTTCAGGGAAACGGTTTCGGTGGTGCCGAGGGTTTGGGCGAACAGCGAGACGCGGAATTCTTCAAGTAACCAACGAAAATCCCGCAGGCGGAGGTTGGGCGGATAAACATCGGCTTCGGCCTCCTCACGCTGCTTGTATTTTTCCCACAGCGGCGTCACCTCGGCCGCAAGTTGCAAGTCGCGCTTGGGGTCCCGCTCCAGCTTTTCCAGACGGATTTCAACGGCTTTTAAATAACGCGGCAGGTGCTGCAGCCGATCCGCCGGCGTGTTGCTGACGAAACCGGGATAAACCAACCTCGCGAGTTGATCACGCACGTCGCTTAGAGAAGCAATCCACTGTGGAGAAATATTGCCCTTCAGACGTTTGTTGATTCGATGATACACCTGCAACGTTTCACCGACATATCCGCCAACCCGGTTGGCGAGCGTAAGCAGCTGCTTCTCGGCCCAGTCGGATTCACGCTCAAAATCAGCCTGCCGTCGCACCGTTGTGTGTTTATCGAACAAGGCGGTGGCAATGACCGCCTCCACCAGGTCGCTTTTCAAATCCTGGCATTGACCGATGGCCATGTAATGTAAACACAGCGTTTGAATATCGGGCAGGTTGCGTTCGAGATACCGTATACTTTTGGAGGCTTTTATTCTGAACAACTGCAACACACCTTCGCGATGGGCGGCTTCGGCTTTGGCGGCGGTGTCGAACAGGCGCAAATCGACCCGATCTTTTTTGCGCGCCAAAGCAGGGTAACCTTTCAAAGTCACTCCCTGCTGCTCGATCTCCACCGCTTCCGGCAGATCCCCGAAATTCCAGCTCTCCAGGTCATTGCGTTCGTACTGTTCGGTCGGCAGGCCGCCGAAACTGGCCTCGGCCGTTTTACCGATGGTGTCCTGAAGTTGTCGCAGTTCGCGCCCATGGGCGATAATCCTGCCGTCCGGACGGGCAACCTGAAAATTCATGCGCAGATGCGGGGGCAGTGTATCGGGCTGCCAGGCATCCGAAGAAACATTGACGCCAGTCATGCGCTGTAACTGTTTTGCCAGGCTTTCAAGCAACGGTGACGTATAAGGCTGCATGGCCTGCACGCAGGCTCTGGCAAAATCGGGAGCCGGCACGAAATTACGGCGCAACGCCTTCGGCAGGGTTTTTATCAATTGTGTGACTTTTTCCGCCAGAAGACCGGGGATCAGCCACTCGAACGGTTCGGGTTGCAACTGGTTAAGCGCGGCCAGCGGCACGGTGACGGTAACGCCGTCATCGGTGTGACCGGGCTCGAAACGGTAACTCAGCGGCAGCCGCATGCCCTGAACTTCCAGGCTATCGGGAAAATCCCCGGCCGTGACGTCCCCCGCTCCGTGCTGCATCAACAAGTCCCGGTCGGCAAAAAACTTCCGCTTGACGTCGCCGGGAGCGCGACGGTACCAGGCTTCAAACTGCGCGTAGCAGTTGATGTCTTGCGGCACGTGCGCATCATAAAACTCGAACAGCACGTCCTCGCCGACCAGAATATCCTGCCGCCGTGACTTGGCTTCCAGTGCCAACACTTCATCGATCAGTTTCTGGTTGTGCATTAGAAAGGCCCGCACGTTCCCGTCTTTGATGCGGCGGTCGCCGGTACGCGCTTCGCCGTCGCGCCGCATACCGCCGCCTATCAGTCCGCCGCGGATAAACAGTTCGCGCGCGTGGGCGGGTTTGATTGGGCTGTAGTCCACCTTGCGTTGCGGCACCAGCACCAGGCCGTACAAACTGACCTGCTCGTTGACAAGCGCCCGTCCGGTGCGATCGTCCCAGTATGGATCGGAATAACTACGAGTGACCAGATGTTGCGACAACTGTTCCACCCATTCCGGCTCGATAAGCGCCGCCGTTCTCGCGTAGCGTTTGCTGGTTTCCACCAGTTCCGCCGCCATGATCCATTTCGGTGATGACTTGAACAGCCCGGAACCGGGAAAAATAAACAGCTTAAGATTGCGCGCGCCCGTGTATTCCTTGTCTTCGCTCTTAAAGGCGATGTTGCCGAGCAGGCCGGTCAGTATGGCCTGATGGATGCTTTTATAATCGACTTGTTCTTCCGATTCATTTTGCTTCGCATTCGGCTTTGCTGTTTCTTTGCGTTTGGCGGCCTTCAGGTCCAGGCCTTGCACCAGCCCGCGCAGCTGCTGATGAACCTCGCGCCACTCGCGCATGCGAACGAACGACAGGAAATATTCCTGGCAAAGCTTGCGCAACTTTGCCTGCGAGAGATGTTTTGCCTGCTCCTGATAAAAGTTCCACAGGTTCAGGTAAGCGATAAAATCCGAACGCTTGTCGGTAAACGCGGCGTGCTTTTCATCGGCCGCCTGCCGGGCCTCCAGTGGCCGCTCGCGCGGGTCCTGGATCGACAACGCCGAGGCGATGATCAACACTTCATCCAGGCAATGCCTTTCCGTCGCCGCCAGAATCATGCGGCCGATCCGCACATCGATCGGCAACTTCGCCAACCGACGACCCAGCCCGGTGAGACGATTATGTTCATCGACAGCCTGAATTTCAAACAACAGCTTGAACCCGTCACGAATAAACCGCGTGTCCGGTGGTTCGACAAAAGGAAAACGTTCCATATCGCCGAGTTTCAAATCGAGCATTTGCAGAATCACCGCCGCCAGGTTGGTGCGCAGAATTTCCGGTTCGGTAAACGCCGGCCGTTTCAGGTAATCGTCTTCACTGTAGAGGCGAATGCAAATGCCGGGTGCCACCCGGCCGCAACGGCCGGAGCGCTGGTTGGCGGAAGCCTGTGAAATCGGTTCGATCGGCAGCCGCTGAACCTTGGTGCGGTGACTGTAGCGACTAACGCGCGCCAGACCGGTGTCCACGACGTAACGAATACCGGGCACGGTAAGCGAAGTTTCCGCGACGTTGGTCGCCAACACGATGCGCCGGCCCTTGTGCGGCTTAAACACCTCGCTTTGCCGGGCGGCGGACAGTCGTCCATACAACGGCAGAATTTCGGTGTGCGGCGGATGATGTTTGCGCAGCAGTTCAGCCGCCTCGCGAATATCGCGTTCGCCGGCCAGAAATACCAGGATATCGCCGGGGCCCTCCCGCGAAAGCTCGTCCACCGCATCGAGCAATGCCTGGCCGCGATCCCGGTCTTTTTCATCGTCACTGTCGCCCCGCAGCGGCCGATAACGAACCTCCACGGGATAGCCGCGGCCCGACACCTCGACAATGGGCGCGTTATCGAAGTGCCTGGAAAAACTCTCCGGATCGATGGTGGCGGACGTGATAATGACTTTCAGGTCGGGACGCACCGGCAGGAGCCGCTTGAGATAACCCAGAATGAAATCGATGTTCAGCGAACGCTCGTGCGCTTCGTCGATGATGATTGTGTCGTATGCGCACAATTCGGGATCGCCCTGGGTTTCCGCCAGCAGTATGCCGTCGGTCATCACCTTTATGTAAGTATCCCGGCTGACGTGATCGCTAAAGCGGATTTTAAAGCCCACCGCCTTGCCGACTTCGGTGTTTAACTCTTCCGCTATACGCGCCGACAGGCTGCGTGCCGCAATACGCCGTGGCTGAGTGTGGCCGATCATCCCGGCAACGGCCCGGCCGAGTTCCAGGCAGATTTTCGGTAGCTGGGTCGTCTTCCCGGAACCGGTTTCACCGCAGACAATCACCACCTGATGAGTTTCAATCGCCGTGCGTATCGCATCGCGCTGCATCACGATCGGCAGATCCGGCGGATAATCCGGCGGGGGCAGCTGCGCCTCCCGGCGCACTCTCAACTGCCGGGAAGCCTCCATCTCTTCCACGAGCGCCGCCAGCCCCCGGTCCACCGGCCGGCCATCCTTCGCACGCCGCTTAATCTGCCGCAAACGCCGCAACAACACAGGCTGGTCGGCCAGCATGCAGCCGGATATCTTTTTGGCAAGGGTTTCCAGTTCCATTCAGTGAATTATGCTGCAATAAAAATCGTGAGCGGCAGGGTTTATACAACGATACGGAAAGATAGGCGCTGTGAACGAAAAAATCAAAACAAAAACACGTGAATACCGGCGTTTACCGAAGGGCGACCGGGAACCGATCTTGCTTAATCAACTGAAGGTGACGCGCGCGACAATCCGAGCAGCATCAAGATACGCACGCGAGCAAACAAACTTTTTGTAAGGAGTAACCCATGGCTGAATATATGGATCTCGACCCGCAGTTGGGAGAGTGGTACCTCGACCCGGAAGATGACCTGCGTTTTCAAGTGGTCGCCATCGATGAAGACAACGATACCATTGAAATCCAGTACGACGATGGAGACGTTGACGAACTGGACTTCAACAGCTGGTATGCCTCGGCCTATGAGCTGGCTGCGGCGCCGGACGATTTAAGCGAGCAATATGGCCGGCTCGAAGAAGGCGATGCAGGCTATGCCGAACCTAACAGTGGCGAACGGAGACCGAATATTCCTCGTTGATCTAATCAAAAATTAAAGACCTGGGTTATCCTGCCTGGAGAAGCCCTCATCAGCGCATCCCGCTGCCGCCCGTGCCGCAGGAGGGTGAACTGAGCACAGTTGAGGATTCGCCCAGGCGCTTGAGGATTCGCCCCAGGTGAACATTAATCGGTGTACTTGCCCAAGGCGCACAAAAACGCCGTCTCCTGTACATGACGAATCGACATGAAAATGCTATCTTTGCGACAAGAACAACCATTGTCGTGCGCCCATGAAAAAAGCCATATTAATTGTCGCCGTTATCGTTGCCCTCGCCGCCGTCGCCGGGGTGTATTATCTTTATACCAATCTTGATTCGTTGGTTGCCGCCGCCATCGAAAAATACGGTTCACAGGCCACGCAAACGGCTGTTCAGGTACGCAACGTCAATATCCAGCCAACGGAAGGTTCGGCAACTATCGGCGGACTGACCGTCGCAAACCCTCAAGGTTACTCCACTCCCTATGCGTTTACCTTGAGAGATATAGGCACACGGGTGGATTTTAAAAACAGTAGCCGCGACAAAATTGTGATCGAGGAAATCACTATAGATAACCCGGAAATCTTTTACGAAATCAACCGGGATCGGAAGACCAATCTTATTGAACTCAAAAACAATATAAGCGGCGACAAACCTGCGGCCCGGGAACAGGAAACCCCGCCGGCGGAGCAGCCCAACCTGGTTATTCGCCGGCTGTCGTTTACCGGCGGCAATGTGCACGCCAATATTGGACCGCTGGATAAACAGTACGAACTGCAGCTGCCCGCCATCCGCATGACCAATCTTGGCGGCGAGAACGGCGCGCCACCGGCCGAAATCGCCCGGCAGATCCTCAGCCAGTTGCTGGACCGTGTCACACGCGAAGTCCAAGCCCGCGGCGTCGGCCAGGAACTTGAGAAAGCCAGGCAGAAACTCGAAACGCAAAAGCAGGAACTCAAATCCCGCGCCGGAGAAGCGCTGGAAAGCCGCAAGGAGGAAGCGCGCGACAAACTCAAGAACCTGCTGAAACAATAACAGCCGCAAAAAACGAGAAGAGCCTATCCGCAGATTGCGCAGGTGTTCACAGATCATTTTTATTCACTGCTCTGCCGCTAACTAAAGAGAAAATCCCTTCACCCGGCGTTAAACATGCAAGGGGAAATAACATAGGCATAGGGAAAATAGCTCATGTCCCTCCGTCTTGTGCTTCGCTTAATTCCCGTCAAAACAAGTATTCAATCGCATATCAGCCCGATTTAATGAGGCAGCAACGGTTTTATTGATTTTTATCCGCGTATATCTGCGGCATCTGCGGATTAGTCTAGCTGTTATCTTTCCTGAAATATTTACAACCTTTTGAACCATTCACACGATCCGCTTGCACGCGCGGCTGGCGCAAAAGTTGCTCCCTGCCATGTAAATCTCAAACATTATGGAGTTGCATTATGGGAACGTCTGCTCAAAAAACACAGGATCACGACAAGATCAAACAGTGGGTGGAGGAGCGCGGCGGGAAACCCGCGATCGTCAGAGGTACCGAAGGCGATGACGAAGGTTCCGGGTTACTGCGTATCAAGTTCGACCGGTCTGAAGACGACCTGGAAGAAATCGAGTGGGACGATTTTTTTGAAACCTTCGACGACCGCGAACTCACCTTTCTTTACCAGGAAAAAACCAAAGGCCATGAAAGCCGGTTCTTTAAATTCGTGAGGGAGTGACGGGTCACTTTCCTTTTATCCCCACCTGCCGGCGCATGCTCGCGGTAACGGTTTGCCCGGCTTCGAAAAACCCTGACCACGGGTCGTGCGCGGGTGGCCGCAGACGGGAAACACGATACGGCGTCAAGTCCATCTCGGGGTCCAGCGCCGACCATGACAACGGTACGGCGACAGGGGCGCCGGGGCGCGCGCGGCAACACCAGCTGGCAATGGCGGTGGAGCCGAAACCATTGCGCAGCCAATCGATAAAAATTTTACCTTTGCGCTTTTCCTTCGATGAAGTCGCAACAAACCGCTTGGGCTCGTCGCGCACCATGGCTTCGGCCACCGCCCGGGAAAACTCTCTGATCATACCCCAGTCGTGTCGACGAACCAGCGGCACCACAACGTGCAATCCCTTGCCGCCGGTCCAGCGCACCCAACTCTGCATGCCGAGACGTTCAAGCCGGTCACGCATGTCGCGCGCCGCATAGACCACCGCTTCGAACGGCAAACCCGCGTCGGGATCGAGATCGAAGATCATGCGGTCGGGGCGGTCCAGCCGGTCGGCCCGCGATCCCCAAGGATGGATTTCCAGCGTACCCGCCTGCACCAGCGCGATCAGGCCTTCGATATCGCGTATCAGAATATACGGCTCCTCGTAGCCCGGCACCTGCACCGGGTGAATCCGGGACGGCATATTTTCATGGTGCTTTTGAAAAAAACAACTTTCCTTGTAGCCGTTGGGGCACCGCAGCAGCAATAACGGCCTGTCGACCACATGCGGCAGTATCCAGGGCGCCATCAACCCGGTCCAGGCCGCCAGCTGTCCCTTGGTCAACGGGATCTCCGGGTAGAAGACCTTGTCGGGATTGGAAACACGTATATCCGGATTGCCTCGCGGTGGCGGCGGTTTGTCTTCACGTATACCTTGAAAGGAAGCGTGGCGCAGCACGCCGTCATCGGTCCAGCCGGAATAGTGCACTTCGACCATCAACTGCTGATCGACCCAATGATGACTGTCGCCGGTATGCACCGGCGGCTCGCGACCGGCAAAAGGTATGTCACGCCGGGGCAGTTTTTCCAGCCGCTTTGCTATCTCCCGTAAATCATCCTGATTGAAACCGGTACCCACCCTGCCGACATATTCCAGCCCGCCGTTTTCCATCCGGCCGAGCAGCAGCGACGCCAGCGAGTTACCCTTGCGGCTGACATAGCCGCCCACCAGGAACTCCTCGCGGCCCAGGCATTTCATTTTTACCCAGTCGCGGCCGTGGCCGCTGCGGTAAGGCGCGTCCAGCCGTTTACTGACGATACCCTCGGCATCCAGGCGGCAGGCTTCGGCCAGCACTTGTGTCGCCGGCGCAACCACATGGTCTCCGTAGCGCACCCTGCCCTGTCCCGCGGGCACGATGCGCCGCAGCACCTCCTTGCGATCACGCAACGGCACTTCCCGCAAATCGACGCCCCGCGCCTGCAAAAGATCGAATGCATACACGTAGAGACTGCCCGGGTCTTCGCCGATGGCGCGTTGCAAGGCGCCGAACGAGCTGCGTCCCTGCGCATCCATCGCCACCAGTTCTCCGTCGATCACCGCATCGTCTATCGGCAGGCGGGCCGCCGCGTCCGCGATCACGTACAGTTTCTCCGTCCAGTTCTGTCCGCTACGGGTGAATATTTCGGCGCGGCCCTCCCGCACACGAATAATCAACCGGTATCCGTCGAGCTTGAGTTCGTGCAGCCAGTCTTCGCCTTTGACCGGCTGTTGCACCAGGGTGGGCAATTGCGGAATCACCGGCAGCGGCACTTCGCCGTCGACCGCGCCGGACAATTCCAGTAATTCCTCACGCGTGGGCAGTTCACCCGCGCGTGTCCAGACGCGCGACTGTTCGCCGGCGATCTCCTCCATCGTGCGTCCGCTATGCACGCTGGACAGGTGCCGTTCCACCACCTGCCCGCCCTGTCCGGGTTGCGCCTGATCGTCGCGGCTTTTGATCAACAACCAGGCATCTTTCGCGTCGCGACTTTGAATTCTTATCAGGCCATAACCGCCCTTTAACCGTTCACCGTGCAAATTGAAAGACAAATTCCCCTTGCGCAGGCCTTCGTGCGGGTCGTTCTTCGGTTCCCAGCGTCCCCGGTCCCACAGCATTACCGTGCCGCCGCCATACTCGCCCTTGGGAATCACACCCTCGAAGCCGCCGTAGTCCAGCGGATGGTCCTCGGTGCGCACCGCGAAACGCTTGTCGTCGGGATCGAGACTGGGCCCTTTGGGTATCGCCCAGGACAACAGCACGCCGTCCAGTTCGAGGCGAAAATCGTAATGCGGCCGGCGGGCCTCGTGCTTTTGAATCAGGTAAGAAAGGTTTTCCGAATTGGAGGCGCCGACGCGTCCCTCGGGTTCCGGTGTCTGGTCGAAATCGCGCCGCCGGTGATAATCCTCCAACCCGCGCCGCATGCTGTCTTTATTTGCCTTATCGTGCCGGGTTGCCAATGCGAATCATTAATGAGATACATGCTGCGAAGAAGAAGCCTTTTTCCTGCCGCCCGTTTTTTTTCTTGCCTCCGGTGGCGGCCGTTTGCCGCCGGCCTTGTCGAGACTGCGCTTGAGCGCGTCCATCAAATCCACCACCTGCGCACCTTTCTCCGGTTCCGCATGCACCGGGATACGCTTGCCTTCGGCCTTACGTTCGATCAACTCCATGAGCTCCTGACGATAGGTATCCTGATAGCGGCCCGGATCGAACGGCTTGGTCAAGGCGGCAATCAGGTTGGTGGCCAGTTCAAGCTGGCTCTCATCGACCTTGTCGTCCGGCAACGCGGACACATCCTTGAGCGCCAGCACCTCGTCAGCCCAGTACATGGTCGACAGGCACAGGCCGTTCTGGGTGACCCGCAACGCGGCAAGATGCTGTTTTTCGCGCAACACGAACCGCGCGATGCCGACCTTGCCCATGCGTTGCATCGCTTCGACCAGCAGCCGATACGGACGTCCGCCGCCTTCGGACGGCGCAAGGTAATACGGACGCTCGTAACGCAACGGATCGATTTCCTCCAACGATACAAAATCCTCGATCTCGATGTTGCGCCCCATATCCGGGCGGAGCTGTTCCAGCTCGTCCTTGTCGACCAGTACGTACTGTCCGGGCGCAACCTCGTAACCGCGGGCGGCGTCCTTGAAATCGAATTCCTCGCCGGTTTCCGGGCAATAAAGCTTGCGCCGCAGCCGGCAGTTGCCATCCTTCGACAGCATGTGAAACTGCACGCTCTTTTCCCTGACCGCGGTATACATGCGGATCGGAATGTTCACCAACCCGAAGCTGATCGCGCCTTTCCACATTACCCGAGGCATATCGACACCTTTAACAGAATGAGTCCTTTTCGCTTCTTAAAGGTTTGAACCTGACTGTGGGTACAAGTTTTACAGATATAGAAGAAAACGGATATTCGAGTCCTTTCGGATGATTTCGTTGAAAAGACGCACCGGTAGCAACGAGTCATGCATACTACCAAACATGCTTTATGTGGCAGCTGTCAGCATGCAGATGCATGGAGAAACATAGTGAGCAAAGGCTTTAATAAACCAAACGATTGCGTCCCTGCCTTTTCGCTTTATATAACGCCGCATCCGCCGCTTTCAGAACGTCGTCCGGACTTTCGTTTCGCCCGTCACGCTCGGCAGCGCCGATACTAATGGTGACCGCCACGCATTCGGCGTCTCGTTCGCCGCCGCGCCGCCGCCTGCCCGCTTTTACAGACTTGGGGCGTTTCTGAAGGTTGCGCAACGCAAGCTTGTACCCCGCAACCGCCGACCTGACCGACTCCAGGTACGGCTGACACGACTTCAGTCGCTTGCCCGGAAACACGATGCAAAATTCCTCGCCGCCGTAGCGATAGGCCGTTCCGCCGCCCCTCACTTCCGAAATTTTTGTCGCAACCATTTTTAACACATTGTCGCCGGTATCGTGCCCGTAAGTGTCATTGAATTTTTTAAAGTGATCGACATCCATCATGGCGATCACGTAACGGCGACCCAGCCCCTTCAGCCGTTCGTTCAGCGCGCGGCGGCCTCGAAGTCCGGTCAGTTCGTCGCGAAAAGCCATGTCGTGCGAATTGCGCACCAAGCTGACGATCACAGCGATCCCGGCGGCGGTGAACATGACTGTGGAAATCCTTTCGACCTTAAAAAAAGCCAGCGTAACGAAACCGAACAGTAACGCGGCCAGTAGCGCGGCCGCGTGCTCACAGTCGCGCCGGCAAAGCACGAACAACCCGCCAAGAAAAGCAAGCGCGAATAAACCGCTGGCGTAGACCGACAGATAGTAACCTTTGAAAGGGAGCGGCGACAGCAGGCGATTGACCGCCGTAATCGCCGCGGGACTTGCGTATAGCCAGACAGCTATCACCGACAGCAACGGGACAACCGCGGCCTGCAACAGGCCGTAACGGTTAAACATGCCGCGCTCGGGCAACCACAGCAACAGCAGCAAAACGGACGGCAGGCTTACGCTGAGCATCGCATGGATAAACGATGGCCGGGCCGCCGCCAGCGCCACCTGCAACTGCGTATCGATCATCCAGTAAGCAACCAGCAAAGTCAAAGCGGCCGTAAAAAGCCGGGAGTTATTGTAATAGGCGGACAAGGCGAGGGCGGAACCCAGCGCAAGATAAGGCAATCCGTTTATCAACTGCCGGTAGTAAGGTTCAACGGCAAGCATGCGTTCGCGAAAAACCGCGGCGCATACCAGCAACAGCAGGGGCACGATCAGCCTGCGCAACGAAAATAATGAAAACATCGCCCTGCGCCTATCCGAAAAGGCCGTCGAATAACCGGTCCCGCTAAAACCAGCGCTTGCGTTTGAAGTACACCAGCAACCCGCCGATCATCAGCGCAATCACCCCCCAGGCAAACAGGTAACCGTACCGCCAGCCCAACTCCGGCATGTTCAGCGGCCCGGCGGCCGGATCGAAGTTCATGCCGTAGATTCCGGCAATGAACGTCGGCGGAATAAACAGTGTTGCAATAATCGTCAGCACCCGCATAACCTCGTTCATGCCGTTACTGATGCTCAACAGGTATACATCGAGCATGCCCGCCGTCAATCCGTTCTCGGCCAGGCCTGCCTCGACTTCCGGGTAGATCTGGTTCGAGTTCAGGATCAGGTCCGTGATGTTGCC
>DASVCP010000487.1:0-2001 GCA_036381555.1 Gammaproteobacteria bacterium | reverse complement strand
ATGGTGGGTAACAGGCGTGTGATTTCGTCGCCGTTTTCCAGTACCAGGACGATTTCAATCAAATGGGGCAGCTCGGCAATGTTGGTGTTCAAGGGCGGCCAGTCTTCGTGCCAGCTTTCCTGTTTGTCCATGTACCTGAACGATACCTCTTCAAGTCCGTCGAGCAGTTCCGCGCGAATGGATTTTTCCTGCGGCCCGCGGTGAAAGTGCGGCCAGTAGTGGCGGAACAGGGTGTTGTCCTCAAAACTGTACGCCACCCGTTGGAAAGTGCTGCGCAGCTGCCCGGTGGGATTGTTCCACCCCATCCGGCTGAACTCAATGAGCCGATCATCGGTAAATTCGGTGGTGATGGGAGGATGAAGGTCGCCGAATTCGTCGCGGGACGGTTCGTTGACAATATGCTGGAGATCCCGCTGGATGAGCATCAGCGAGATTTGCAGGTTGTGCAGCCGGTTGTCCGCTTCGATCGTGCGGCCGCGGGTTTTCAACACGGCGTTAAGACCGCCATAGCTCATGGCGCCAAGCACGGCGAACACCGCGATGGCAATTAACAGTTCCATCAAGGTAAACCCCCGTTGCCTGCGGGCGGGGGGACTGGTGCTGTCGAGTGGCAGAGAGCAGCTCATATGCGGCTTATTGGCCGGTGACCTGGGGGTTAAGAAAAAAGGAGACCATCGTTATCAGCGGAAAATCTTCATCGCCGCCATCGTCGAGGATAACCTTGACTTCCACACGTCGCAGATTAGGTTCGATGGTTTCGGTGGTTGTTTGAATCCACTCCCACTCCTGTCCCAGGATTTCCATCGTATCGCTGGTGGTTCCCACGGACGGCCATTCTTTTTCCGCCTGCAGTTCCGCCATGCGGTTCATGGCGACCCAGTGAGCGTAGGTTTTCTGCTTGAGATAAGCGGTGTTGGCGGTGGTATGGCTGCCGGCTTTGATAATCGCGGTCAGTGCAACTGAGATCACCGCCATGGCGATCAGCACTTCCAGCAGGGTAAAGCCGCGCTGTGGCTGGTGCGGGATCAGCATGGACTTAGTAGGACTTGAGTTTATCCGTGTCATCGTCTTCATCGTCCGGATTTTTAAACCTGCCCAGCGCGTCGACGTTGATTTGTGCGCTGTACTCGTCGTTGAGCGTCATTTCCAGCCTGAACGGCGAGGTTTCTCCGCTGGACAGAATGAACACTTGCGGTTTCTCCTCCCTCACAGCGCGCATGACAATATCTATTTCTTCCAGCGTCAGCTGCATGCGCATGCGATCCGGCAACTCGCGGACGCGAAAAAGATTGTCTTCTTCCAGCGGAACCCATTGCTGTAGATCGTTCAGTTCATAAAACGCATAGCCGTTTTCCCAGAACTCCATGCCGAGTTCACGGCTCTGGAGTATCGCTTCTTCCCGGGCGAGTTGGAAAAGGGCGGTCAGGCGATTCAGCTCTTCCTCCAGCTTTTCGCCGCCGGGATTTCGGATGGAAAGCACGCTTACGCTCACGATAATGCCGATAATCACTAGTGTGACCAGCAGTTCAATGAGCGTGAAGCCTTTGGCTTTCATAAAACACGCGGACCGGCGCAAGCAAACAAACAGCCCGGCTTGTCAGTCGTTGTCGAGGGCGGTTATTCCAGGGCCCAGTTGCCGATGTCGGCGTTAACGCCTTCGCCGCCCAGTTGGCCGTCGGCGCCCAGGGAATACAGGTCGAACTCACCCTTCTGGCCGGGGTAGATGTACTGGTATTCCTTCCCCCAGGGATCCTTGGGCAACTTGTCCAGATAACCGCCCTGTTTCCAGTTGCTTCCCTCGCTGCCGCTGGGTTTTTCGGCAAGGGCGGCCAGGCCGGCGTCGGTGGTGGGATAGCGGTAGTTGTCCAGTCGGTAGAGGTTTAAGGCGCTTTCAATGGCGCGAATATCCTGCCGGGCTTTGGTAACGCGGGCCTGGTCGGGGCGGTCCATGACCTTCGGCACAACCACGGCGGCCAGGATGCCGATGATGATGACGACGAC
>DASVCP010000486.1:0-2297 GCA_036381555.1 Gammaproteobacteria bacterium | reverse complement strand
CTGCAACAACAAAGCCTTTATCTCTATACCGTCAATGGTTTTCCGTACGGTACGTTTCACGGCCAGGCGGTCAAGGAGAAAGTCTATCAACCCGATTGGGCGATGCCGGACAGGCTGGAGTACAGCCGGCAGCTGGCGCGTATCCTGGGCGTGCTGTTGCCCGAAGGGCAGCACGGCAGCATATCGACGGTACCGGTTGGTTTTAAACCCGATTATGGAAATCCCCAACAGCTGAACGGCGCGGTCGACAACCTTTTGCGGCTGGCGGCGTTTCTGGCCGAGCTGGAGCACGACGATGGCAAGCTGGTTCAGTTCGCTCTGGAGCCCGAGCCGGGCTGTTACCTGGAAACCACACGCGACACGGTGGCGTTTTTTCAGCAACAGCTGTTCACCGATAACGCGGTGGAACAGCTGGCGCTTTATCTGCCGTCTGAATTGAAACCGAAGGCGGGTGTATCGCTGCTCAAGCGGCACCTCGGCGTTTGCCTGGACACCTGCCATGCCGCCGTCATGTTCGAATCGCCGCTGGCGATGAACAACACCCTGCTTGAGGCCGGCATTCCCGTGCATAAAATTCAGCTGACCGCGGCGCTGCACATTCGCCAATTGACAACGACCGCCAGAGAGCGATTGCGATGTTTCGCCGATGCAATCTACTTGCATCAGACCAGCGTCCGCACAGATGACGGCAACCGGTTCTACCTGGATCTCGAACCCGCATTGGATGACGTCGAAGACGGCGTAGAATTACGGAGTCATTTCCATGTGCCGGTGTTCGCTGAAACGCTGGGTGAACTCGGCACCACGCAAGAAGATCTGCGCGAGTTGCTGGCGGATATCCGGCGCAAGCCGGGTTGCCCGCATCTGGAAGTCGAGACTTACACGTTTGACGTGTTGCCTGCGGAACTCAAGCAGGGTTCGGTAGCCGACAATATCAGCCGTGAGTTAAACTGGGTCAAGGAGCAACTGGCGCGATGAAACTGGCAACCGCATTAAAACTGGGCCGTATCTCGAACCTGCCGACGGTGTGGACCAACGTACTGGCCGGAGCCGCGCTGACCGGTTCCGCGTTCGATTGCCTGACCGTGGCGACGTCCGCGATCGCCATCAGTCTGCTGTATATCGCCGGCATGTTTCTGAACGACGTGTTCGATCTGGAATGGGACCGCAAGCATCAACCGTCACGGCCACTGGTTGCAGGCGAGGCGAACGTCAATGAAGTGACCGGGCTGAGCGTGGTTTTCATCGTCACGGCATGGGTGCTGGTGTTATTCGCCGCCACGGGAGGAAGAATCGGCCTTGCGCTGCTCAGCGCATTGATGCTGACCGGTCTGATCGTATTATACGATTGGAAGCACAAGCAGTGGTCCGTCAGCCCCTGGATTATGGGTGCCTGCCGTCTGATGGTCTATGTAACGTCAGCCGCGATCGCGGGCGCCTGGAACTGGCACGTGCCGGCGGCCGGGGCATGTCTGCTGGCCTATATCGCCGCCATCACCTACCTGGCAAGAATGGAGCATCTTAATACGCTCAACAGCTACTGGCCGTTGATCCTGCTGCTGTTGCCGCCCGGTTTCGTGCTGTATCTTGGTTACAACGACATCTGGAGCTGGTTGCTGGCGGCGGTCCTGCTGGTTTGGTTGATCCGCGCGGTTCGCTACCTGTTGCCGGGTAAAAACCGAAAAGTGCCGCAAGCGATCGGCGCATTGCTGGCGGGTATCGCGCTGATCGACACCGCGATACTGGCGGCTCTGCAGCAATACCTGTTGGCTTACATCGCCGCCGGTGCGTTCGCGTTGTGTCTGCTGTTGCAACGGAAAGTGGCGCCGACCTGAAGAAACTTGTTGGATCTTGTTGCCACAGAGGATAGAGAGAGTTAACAGAATTCGAGAATACAAGTATTAAAGTATTGGAGTATAAAAACAGTGCATTCTAATTCTTCCATGCTTTTATACTTTTATTCCGGTTTAAATCTCTAACGATTACGAAATGAATATGGACAATACTCGAATCAGTGAACTGACTGGTCTGCTGGAAAAGCAACTGGCCCGTAGGCAGCCTGAAGCCTGGGCGAAGCTCGAACAAGGCTTGGCTGGGTTGCAGTCCGGTTTCAGTAATCAACAGTTTTTTTACCTGTTCGCGATCTGTCCACGCTGGTTCGCCAAATCGAATAATGAAATCGATGCGGATGAAAAGAAACAATGGGAAGCGCATGATCCGCATGGTGTGTTGGGCCGCTGGCAGTATCCGCAGATTGCGCGATTGCTGGTGCTTTTAAAAGTATCGCAAAGTCTGCC
>DASVCP010000485.1:0-3262 GCA_036381555.1 Gammaproteobacteria bacterium | reverse complement strand
GTGTGCCGCAACTCAAAAACGTCGATGCGTTCGCACGCAACGAAGCAGAGACCTTCGACAACGAGGAGGGCGTCGAAACTCAAAACAGCAGCGACGGCACCTTGAACATCATGATGGACAACGGTGATTGGATAAAAGTGTCCAATGTCGATTTCGGTTCCGGCGCCAGTGATTTTGAAGCCCGGGTGGCGGCCGGGAGCAGCGGCAGCCTCGATGTCATTCTGGACAACATCGCCAACCAACCGGTTGGCAACTTGTCAATTTCAAGCACCGGCGGTTTGCAGAGCTGGCAGGCCCTCTCCACCGCGATCAACTCAACCTCCGGGCTGCATAACGTGTTACTGCGCGCAAACGGCAGAGTAAACGTCAACTGGTTCCGCTTCACCGGTACGCCGAACAACAGCAATAATGTGCTGGAAGTGGAATTGGAAACCCTCTCCAACCTGGACGCTTTCTCGCCGTTTGCGGTGCAGTTCGATTCCGCCGCCTCGGGCGGACAATTCATTGAATGGCCGAACAACGGCAACCAGATACTAAGCTCGCCGTCGGACGGCGCCACCGGCCAGGTGCAGATCCCGTTTGCACTGTCGCAAACCGCCAGCGTGCAGTTTGACCTGCGGGCTAACATGCAGACGGCGGACGACGATTCGTTCTATTACAAACTCGATTCCGGCGCATGGAACACCCAGAACAACACGGTTACCGGCGGCTGGGCGACCATCACGCCGACGACCTTCAGCAGTCTGTCCGGTGGTGCGCATATGCTGCGGGTCGAAAGAAGGGAAGATGGCGCAAGACTCGATAAGGTTACATTGACGGCGTCGGCCGGCGCGATCACGGGTTCGGACGGCTCTGGCTCGTCGGGTAGTTCGAGTTCCAGCAGTTCCTCAAACAGCAGTACATCATCGTCGGGTAGTTCGAGTTCCAGCAGTTCATCCAGCTCCTCGTCCGGCGGCAGCAATACGATCATGGTCCGTGCCCGCGGTACCGGCGGCCAGGAATCCATCAACCTGACGGTCGGCGGCAGCATTGTTCAGACCTGGACGCTCTCGACCACCATGCAGAATTACACCGCTTCCACCAGCCTGGGAGGTGAAATCCGGGTGGAGTTCACCAACGACAACGGCACCAGTCTGGATGTTCAGGTCGACTACATTCAGGTCAACGGTCAAACCCGGCAGGCGGAAAACCAGAGCGTCAACACCGGCGTGTGGGCCAACGACCAGTGCGGCGGCGCCGGCAACAGCGAGTGGCTGCATTGCAACGGTTATATCGGTTTCGGCAACGTGTCCGGCGGAACAGGCAGTTCAAGTTCGAGCAGTTCCAGCTCAAGCTCCAGTTCGAGCAGTTCCAGTTCAAGCTCCGGCAACAGCAATACGATCACGGTTCGCGCACGCGGTGTCGGCGGCCAGGAATCCATCAACCTGACGGTCGGCGGCACCGTTGTTCAGACCTGGGCGCTCTCGACCGCCATGCAGAATTACACCGCCTCCACCAGTCTGGGCGGTGAAATCCGGGTTGCCTTCACCAACGACAACGGCACCACTCTGGACGTGCAGGTCGACTACATTCAGGTCAACGGTCAAACCCGGCAGGCGGAAAACCAGAGCGTCAACACCGGCGTGTGGGCGAACGACCAGTGCGGCGGCGCCGGCAACAGCGAGTGGCTGCATTGCAACGGTTATATCAGCTTCGGCGACACCGGCGGCGGCTCCGGCTCGTCCAGCAGCAGCTCCTCTTCAAGCAGTTCCGCATCCTCAGGCGGTTCCCTGGTGCAAGCCAGTAATCCGGTGATTTGGGCGGACGTTCCGGACCCGTCCGTCGTCAGGGTGGGGGACATCTATTACATGAGCAGCACCACGATGCATATGAATCCCGGCGTGCCGATCATGAAATCGACCGATCTGGTCAACTGGGAACTTGTTAACTATGCGCATCAGGCGCTTAGCACTACCAACGCCGCCTTGAATCTGGAAAACGGACAGGATGCTTACGGTGACGGGTCGTGGGCGAGCAGTATCCGTTATGTCAACGGCACGTTCTACGTGAGCACTTTCTCCTATTCAACCAATCAGACCTATATTTTCAGAACGACCAATATCGAAGGCGGTTCCTGGGACACGACTGTGCTGAACGGTACGTACCACGATGCATCGCTGTTTTTTGAAAACGGCCGTGCTTTCCTGGTGCACGGAATTGACGACATACGCATTATTGAATTGACGGCAAATGCCACCGGAATTTTGTCAGGCGGTTTAAATCAGGTTCTGATTCCGGATGCTTCCTCGATCGCCGGTTCGAGTTTTATCGTTCAGGCGGAAGGCGCGCACATTCAGAAAATTAACGGGATGTATTACGTTTCGTTGATCTGCTGGCCCTCCGGCAGTATGCGCACCCAGTTGGTTTATCGTTCAACCAGCTTGACCGGAAACTACGAAGGCCGCGTCGCCTTACAGAACCAGGGGGTTGCACAGGGCGGACTTATCGATACACCTTCGGGCAATTGGTACGCGTTCCTTTTCCGGGACAGCGGGGCCGTCGGGCGCATTCCTTACCTGGTGCCGGTCAGCTGGCAAAACGATTGGCCGGTGCTGGGTGTAAACGGGAGCGTACCGCAGAACCTCGGCTTCACCGTTGAGGATAAAGGCATCAGTGGCATTGTGACTTCCGACGAATTCAGTCAAGCCGGCTTGAATCCGAAATGGCAGTGGAATCACAATCCCAGTGCGGGCGGGTGGTCGCTTGCCGATCGTTCCGGTTATTTAAGACTTACCAATGCCCGCTTGGACAGCAACTTTCCGGCCACGCGAAATACTTTGACGCAAAGAACGTTCGGCCCCACAAGCTCGGTGACGATCGGGATGGAGGTTTCCGGCATGAACAACGGTGATTACGCCGGTCTCGGCGCGTTGCAGCAAAACTATGGATTCGTCGGCGTCACAAGATCAGGGAACGCGAACTTTCTGGTTATGCGTAACGGCACCCAGGAAATAGCGAGAATTGCTTTAAATCAGAACCGGGTCTATCTGCGGTTGGATATGGATTTCCGGAATCAGGTTGACGACGCAACATTTTATTACAGCCTCGACGGTTCCAACTGGCAAAGCATCGGCAATACCCTGCAAATGAGCTACACTATACCGCACTTCATGGGTTATCGCTTTGCACTGTTTAATTACGCTACCCAGGCTACGGGAGGTTATGCCGACTTCGATTACTTCAGGATAAGCGAATGATGCGTGGAAATAATGGCGCATTCCGT
>DASVCP010000484.1:0-7441 GCA_036381555.1 Gammaproteobacteria bacterium | reverse complement strand
CTTAACCATGGAGCGCACGGAGAACACAGAGAGTTAAAAAAGCTTATGAAAAGCCTTGCTTTCACACAAAGACTAGAACCTATCTCAAAATGTAGCGAGCGCAGATGAGACGAGGCAGAAATGTCCGAAAAAGCGGAGTTTACACGGAGTAAATGAGCATTTTGAGGACATTTTTAACGACGTATCAACAAGCGCAGTAATTTTGAGATAGGTTCTAGTAAGATAAAAATCGTCTAAATGTTTAAAATCCTTATTTTCAAGCCTTCTGAACAAATGCTTGAATTCATGTCGGTTTCTCTCTTTCTCTTTGAAGAGGATCAATTTCTCGTCTTCTTTTCTCCGTGCGCTCCGTGTTCTCCGTGGTTAGTTCATTTTATACATTCATATTCAGTTCCTTCAGCTTCCGCGTCAGCGTGTTGCGGCCCCAGCCGAGCAGCCTGGCGGCGTCCTGTTTTCTGCCACCGGTTTTTTCCAGGGCGATTTCAATCAGGGTGCGCTCGAACTGCGGTAGCGCGGTGTCCAGTATCTGGCGGATGCCCAGGGCAAGCTGCTGATCGGCCCAGCGCCGCAGAGCGGCTTCCCAGGAATGGCTTTGCCCGTCGGCGGTCTGCGGAGGCTCCAGCATTTCCGCCGGTAAATCCAGCATTTGGATCTCCCGGCCGCTGGCCATGACCGTCAGCCAGCGGCTGAGGTTTTCCAGCTGCCTGACGTTGCCCGGCCAGTTTTGCTGTTTCAGCCACTCTTCCACCTTCGGATGCAGCGTTTTGGCTTCGGTGGAAAGCTCCTGCGCGGCCTGCTTGAGGAAGTAGCGCATTAACAATGGAATGTCTTCTCGGCGGTCCCTCAGCGCCGGAATATGAATCCGTATCACGTTCAAACGATGAAACAGGTCCTCTCTGAACTTGCCTTCTGTCACCAGCTGTTCGAGGTTTTGATGCGTGGCGGCAATGATGCGGACATTGACCTTGATCGGGGAATGACCCCCGACCCGGTAGAACTCGCCGTCCGACAGCACACGCAGTAACCGGGTTTGCAGTTCGGCGGGCATGTCGCCGATTTCATCCAGGAACAATGTGCCGTGATTGGCCTGCTCGAAACGGCCCTGGCGCTGGTTCTGGGCGCCGGTGAAGGCGCCCTTCTCGTGACCGAACAACTCGGATTCCAACAGGTCGCGGGGGATGGCGGCCATGTTGAGCGCGATAAAGGGCTCGTTTGCCCTGGGGCTGTGTCTGTGCAATGCGCGCGCCACCAGTTCCTTGCCGGTGCCGGACTCGCCGTTGATCAGCACGGTGATATTCGATTGCGATAGGCGACCGATCGCCCTGAAGACTTCCTGCATGGCGGGCGCCTCGCCGATGATTTCGGAAACCTTCTCCTCCTTTTGTTCCTGGCGATAAGCCGCTTCATGGTGGTATTCACAGGCGCGGCGCGCCAGCGCGACCGCGTCGTTTACATCGAAGGGTTTGGGCAGATACTCGAACGCCCCGCCTTCATAAGCCGACACCGCGCTGTCCAGATCGGAATGCGCGGTAATGATGATGACGGGAATATCGGGGTGCTCCTCTTTGAACTTGCTCATAAATGACAAGCCGTTCAATCCCGGCATCCTGATGTCGGTAATCACCACATCCGGCAGCTGGTAATGGAGCGCGTTCATTGCCTCGTCGGCGTTATCAAAGGTCGATACTTCCAGGTCCGCCTGTTTCAAGGCCCTCTCCAGCACCCAACGGATGGAATGATCGTCGTCGATAACCCAAATGCTGTCCTGTTTGGCCATTAATCACCCTCCGAGGTGTTAGCGAACGGTAATAAGATCGAAAAATTGGTTTCACCGGGGCTGCTGTTGCATTCAATGAGTCCGCCGTGCAGGCTGATCAGGGATTGCGCGATGGTCAGGCCCAGGCCCGAGCCTTCCGGGCGTCCGGTCACCATCGGATAAAAAATCTGCTTGAGCTTGTGCGGGGGGATGCCCGGTCCGTTATCGATAACTTCGATGCGCAACACCAGACGATGAAAAGTGTGGCCGATGGTGAAGCTTCGCACAATCCGCGTGCGCAACCGGATTCTGCCGCCGGCGCCGGTCGCCTGCCATGCATTGCGCACAAGATTGAGTATTGCCTGAATCAACTGATCCCTGTCGGCGCTGATGTTCGGAATACTGGGATCGTAGTCGAGGGCGATCTGCAGATCAGCGCCTGCCTCGGCGCCGATAAGGGTAATAACGTGATTGAGGACTTCGTGTATGTTGATTGATGTTTTGTTGGGCAGTGAACTGGGGCCCAGCATATTCTTGACCAGGCTCTGCAACCGGTCCGCTTCACTGATGATGATTTGTGTGTACTCGCGGGATTTTTCCGGCAGCTCGCGTTCCAGCAATTGAGCCGCGCCCCGCAATCCCCCCAACGGATTGTTGATTTCATGCGCCAGGCCGCGGGCGATTTCGCGCGCGGTGAGATGCTGCGACATCAGCTGTTCTTCCTGGGCGATTCTGAGAATGCGGTCAACCAGGCTCATTTCCACCAACTGCCCGCCACCGTTGTACATGAGATCATGCAGGGGGGTAATCGTGCAGTTGACGGTATGCGCCTCCCGGCTAGACGGTTTGATGGTGATTTCCCGATAGGTATACGACTGACCTCCGGTCTGGCGATGTTGCAGACAGGCCAGCAAGGTCGAATACGGGCCGCCGTCAACGAACACCGTTTCCAGATCCAATTGGCTGGCCATACTGGTGCCAAAAAGCTCTTCTGCCGCCGGATTCATAAACGTGACGTGATAGGCGGTATCCACCAGAATCACGGCCGTGCTCAAATTATCGAGAATATGACCGGGAAGGTTCTGAAAAAGGGGCATAGCGGCATTCATGCCGTCGGGCAATGCAAAAAATGATCCAACTGCGCAACGATCCGACAGAATAAAATCAACCAAAAACTCTTTTAATTTCAAAGCCTTACATATGGCGTTCTCGTGCTTTTCCAGGAACGCCTACCGATTGTCGCATCATAAGATATTTGCGTGCACAAAAATAGTGCACACCAGACTGCTGTAGATTAAAGATGGACTAGTAACGCTCATACTTCGGCTTATCCGGGTTTGCCGGGCGGCGGTCGTGTGAGCTAGGGTCTGTTGAGAACGGTAGGTTTTCTTATGTGTACGTTAACGGGCTGGCTTCGGATGAGAATTTTACCCTTCTCATCCACTACCCGCGCCTCAAGCACGTGGGTGCCTCGGTCCGCATCGCCCAGCAAATATGAATTCTGGTTTTCGAAAAGCACTTTCCCATCCCATAAAACCACCAGGCTATGACCTAATGCCCGCTTGACCGGCGGCAGCAGCTTCACCTCGATCGGTAGATTGGCGGTGTTAATAAAGACGGATGCGTCATTTTGGGGCGCGACGATTTCCAATGTCCGGTACTTTTCCAGATCGAATTCCGGCTGTTTGACCTCGAAATTCAACTCCGTGGGTCCGGAGGGAATGATATTCACCGGGGGAAGTTTTAATTCCTGGGCATTCGTCCCCGGCGTGTCGGAATAGACCGGGTTGCCGTCCTCGTCGGTTGAGCGGTAAACCTGCGCCTCGGCGACGGACAGCACCAGAATTCCAACGATGGCAGCTATTCTTAACAGCATGCGCCTGCTCCGGAGAATCGAGCCTCTTAATTATGAAATGCGGCCGAAAACATGTGAACTTTAGACTAGGGGTTTATACAAAAGTGCCGTAGCCGCCATCATGAATAAGTTGACCCGCGCGTTCAAGTGGTACGAGAGGATAGCTTGCGAAGCTTGCATCGCCCGGCCGACCTGTAGCGATTTTAGGTTCTGATACTTGGGGAGTAATAGCTAGGATTTGTGGCGCCGGTTCGTCCGACTGCGGATACTTGGGAGTAGTAGCCAGGATTTGTGGCGCCGTTGGTGGCGTCCGACTGCGGATACTTGGGAGTAATAGCCAGGATTTGTGGCGCCGGTTCGGTGGTGTCCGACTGCGGACACTTGGGAGTAGTAGCCAGGATTTGTGGGCGCCTTTCCTGGACATATACCGCTCTTTGCATCCCTGCATCGCGGCATTCCGTCCATCCCTGGACATAAAAACGCCTCCCGGAGGAGGCGTTTTCGGTTAAAACATCCTGTTGGATTACACGCTGTAGTACAAAGCGAACTCGAGGGGGTGCGTCGCCATGCGCAGCGCCTGCACTTCCTGATACTTTAAAGCGATATAGCTGTCGATCACGTCGTCCGTAAACACGCCGCCGACCTTGAGGAACGCCCGGTCCCTGTCGAGCGCTTCCAGGGCGCGGTCGAAAGAAACCGCAACCTTTGGAATCTCGGCCTCTTCTTCCGGCGGCAAATCGTAAAGGTCCTTGTCCATGGCGTCGCCCGGGTGGATTTTGTTCTGGATACCGTCCAAACCGGCGAGCAGCATCGCGGCAAACGACAGGTAAGGATTGGCGGTGGAGTCCGGGAAGCGGACTTCGATACGGCGAGCCTTGGGGCTGCTGACAAAGGGAATGCGCACGGAAGCGGAACGGTTGCGAGCCGAATAGGCCAGCATAACCGGTGCTTCAAAGCCCGGCACCAGACGTTTGTAGGAGTTGGTGGACGCATTGGTAAACGCGTTCAACGCCTGGGCATGTTTGATAATGCCGCCAATGTAATACAACGCGGTTTCCGACAACCCGCCGTAAAGGTTGCCGCTGAACAGGTTTTGTCCGGCCTTCGCCAGAGACTGGTGGACGTGCATGCCGTTGCCGTTGTCGCCAACCAGCGGTTTCGGCATAAACGTCGCCGTTTTGCCGTAGGAATGAGCTACGTTGTGCACCACGTACTTGTAGATCTGGACTTCGTCGGCCTTCTTCACCAGGGTGTTAAAACGACCTCCGATTTCGCACTGACCGGCAGTGGCCACCTCGTGGTGATGGACTTCGGTGAGAACGCCCATTTCTTCCATGGTCAGGCACATGGCGGAACGGACATTCTGCAGGGAATCGACCGGCGGAACCGGGAAATACCCGCCTTTTACGCCCGGCCGATGACCGATATTACCGGCGTCGATATGCTCTTCAGAAGCCCATGAGCCTTCGCCCGAACCGATCTGGTAGAAAGCGGAGTCCATCTGGTTGCCCCACTTCACATCGTCGAAAATAAAAAACTCGTTTTCGGGACCAAAGTAGGCGGTATCGGCAATGCCGGTCGATTTAAGGTAAGCCTCGGCGCGTTTTCCCAGGGATCTGGGGTCGCGTTCGTAACCCTGCATCGTGGCGGGTTCGATGACATCGCAACGGATATTCATCGTCGGTTCGTCGAAAAACGGGTCCATCACGGCGCTGTCCGCATCCGGCATAAGGATCATGTCGGATTCATTGATGCCCTTCCAACCGGCGATGGAGGATCCATCAAACATTTTGCCTTCTTCAAATACGCTTTCGTCGATCGTGTGGGAAGGCACGGTCACGTGCTGCTCTTTGCCGCGGGTGTCTGTAAAGCGGAAATCGATAAACTTTACCCCCTGCTCTTTTATGGTTTTTAAAACATCACTAGCGGACATGGTTTTCCTCCGGAGTTGGTCCTGAATGCTCAAATGAACTACCAAGTTAGCATGAAATATGCCATGGCCAAGGCCTCAAAAAACAATCACTTAGCGAGAGGGACAACCAACAATGCACTGATTTCGTGCGGGCAGATTAGCCTGCGCTCTATTTTGGTGCATGCGTCGCGCCATAATGATCCAGTCGAGACTGCACCCAGCGAACGGCAGTTCGGGATACAGGGATAGTTTGTCGTGGGTGGCCAGCGGGCAAGTGTCAAAGGTATGCACCATGGTTGTCAAGCCATATCGGAAGGCGGGTTCAGAGAAAGCGCGCGAACGGCCTTCTGTCGCCGGCTGCCTGTCTCCTCAGTCTTCCGGTATACTTGCCGCCTCAAAAATCAGCCGCAAACGCACAGTGTCAGACCATCAGTTCAATTTGCAGACATTCCAGGGAATGGTTGCCGCCCTGCAGCACTACTGGGCCACCCGGGGCTGCGTGATCGTGCAGCCTTACGACATGGAAATGGGCGCCGGAACATTTCACCCGGCCACGTTTTTGAGGGCCGTGGGGCCGGAGCCCTGGCGCGCCGCCTACGTCCAGCCTTCCCGGCGGCCAACTGACGGCCGTTACGGCGAAAACCCCAATCGATTGCAACATTATTATCAATACCAAGTCATTCTGAAGCCCTCGCCGCACGACATCCAGGAGCTTTATCTGGACTCCTTAAGGGCATTGGGCATCGACCCCCTGGTTCACGATATCCGTTTTGTCGAAGACAACTGGGAATCGCCCACTCTGGGCGCCTGGGGACTGGGCTGGGAGGTTTGGCTGAACGGCATGGAGGTCACTCAGTTTACCTATTTCCAGCAGGTTGGCGGCCTCGACTGCCGGCCGGTCAGCGGCGAAATCACGTATGGGCTGGAACGCATCGCCATGTATTTGCAAGCCAGGGAAAGCGTCTTCGATCTCGTCTGGACCGAAGGACCGCAAGGCACCGTCACTTACGGCGACGTTTATCATCAGAACGAGGTGGAACAATCGGCTTACAATTTTGAGGCGGCCGACGTGGATATCCTGTTTCGCCAATTCGATGCCTGCGAAGCGCAAAGCCAGCGGCTTATGGAACTCGATTTACCGCTGCCCGCCTACGAACAAATGTTGAAGGCCTCGCACACCTTCAACCTGCTTGATGCGCGCAGCGCCATCTCGGTTACCGAGCGCCAGCGATATATCCTTCGAGTCAGGACCCTTGCGCGAGCCGTCGCTCAACGGTATTACGAGTCCCGGGAACGGCTGGGATTTCCCATGCTGTCGGCTGCATCCGCTCCGCGAGGCGACAAGTGATGGCCGACAACGTGAAACGACGCGACCTGTTGATCGAGATCGGCTGCGAGGAGCTGCCACCGCTGGCGTTGCCCATGTTATCGCGGGCGTTTGAACAGTCGGTATTGAAAGGATTCGAGTCCCTGGGCTTTACAGGATTATCCTGCCGGCAGTATGCCACCCCCAGGCGGCTGGCATTGCTGGTGTCTGATGTCCCCGAGCAGCAAGCCGAACAGGTTATCGAACGGCGGGGCCCCGCACTGCAGGCGGCATTCGATGCAAAAGGCAATCCCACCAAAGCCGCCCTCGGTTTTGCCCGTTCCTGCGGTGTTGAAATGAGCGCCATTGCACGGATTGAGAACGACAAGGGCGGCTGGCTTTACTTCAGAACAACTCAACCCGGGCGTGCAACCCGCGATTGTATCCCGGCCGTTGTCGAGCAGGCTTTGTCGGAACTACCCATCCCCAAGCGCATGCGTTGGGGCGACGGTGACGCCGAGTTTGTCCGCCCGGTTCACTGGATAGTGTTGCTGTTCGGCGGCGAAGCGATTCAGGCCAGTCTGTTGGGGGTAAGCAGCGGCAATACCACAC
>DASVCP010000483.1:0-5891 GCA_036381555.1 Gammaproteobacteria bacterium | reverse complement strand
CGGAGGGCAGGGAATTGCCCGGAGTAAATCCTGCCGTCCCGACCAAAATCTCCTTGTATCTATGGTACGAGCAAGGAGTGTCAGAGGAGGAACCGCCGATCTCGCTCCACGTAGTATCTACGGAGCGAGCGTGTTACAGCGGCACGGGAACCAAAAGCTCCCCCATACCCATGGTTAAGTAGCACAAAAGTATCAGCGGTACAGGAACCACCGGGTCTCAACCAAAAATCTTCAATTGGCACCGGCCTATCCGGTAGCCCTGTCTCAGAGAGCAAGGAGTGTCAGAGGTACAGGCAGATAGTCGCTCCTCGACTTTGGCTCCTGTTTCTACCTCTTCCGTCCCCGGGCACTATCTGCATTCCCTACATCCTTCGAGCCGCCCAGGCTCATAGCGCCGTCATTACCCCCGCCAAAACCGCGTTCACGATTCACCGCTTTAGCTTGTAAAAACTACCATTACCAACGTTTTTGCGATGTTTCGCCGTGAGAGTGTTGCAGCAATGCGACTACTCAGGAGATGGGAGCGGAAAATGAATGATTTTTGCGTAGGAAATTGCCTAAGCCAATATTTTTTTTAATCAGATGAGTGTTTGGCGGTGTTTACACTTTTTAATATTTAATGGAACTCCACGCCAAACCCTATTTCTAAGGTTATCAACTACTTAAGTGTTCATTGGTGTACAGTCCCCTGTGAAGGCGGCGCAGTAATATTGTTGATTTGAGCAAAAGATTGATTCCTATCACACATTTTTGGCATAAATCTGGTACTTGTAACAACTTAATAGTTACACTAATCTTCAAGGTCATGAATGAGTTGGCGGATCATTGGGGTTCGCTGTAATTTTAAACGAGGTTGGTATGGGAGACATGGACAGAGAAGCGACCATTTTCGTAGTGGACGACGAAGATTCCTGGCGGAATTCGATCCGTAATGCGCTGGAAGTTGCGGGATTCAAGACCAAAGTATACAGCTCCGCGGAATCCTTTTTGAGTGAATACAGCTCCGATCAGGCGGGGTGTCTTGTACTGGATGTCGAGTTGCCCGGCATGAGCGGGTTGGAACTGCAACAGATGCTGCTCCAGCACGAAATTCAGCCGCCGATAGTTTTTGTGAGCAGTGAGCCGAATGTAGCCGCATCGGTGAAGGCCATGAAAGCCGGCGCTGTGGACTTTCTGCAAAAGCCTTTCAAGGATGTGGAGTTGCTTGCCCGGGTCCAGGAAGCCGTGGATCGTGACTATTATACCCGGCAACGTTACCAGGAAGCCTGTTATGTGAATGACCGCATAGACAGCCTTACCCGGAGGGAAAAAGAAGTCATGGATCTGGTGCTGGAAGGTCACACCAACAAAGAAATTGCCAACATTCTTGGGTTGAGCCACCGGACAGTCGAATTGCATCGTTCCCGGGTGATGTCCAAAATGAAGGCGGATTCCATCGTTGGTTTGGTGAAAATGACCAGCGCCCAGCAGCCAGGAAATAGGTAACCTGTTATTTTGCCAGGCGAGGAATGGGGCTTCCTTGCTTGTGCATTTGCCTGATTCGCCGGAAAGGCGGGGCCAGCGGGTGACGCCAAAAAAGCCGCGCGTTTTCCCCTGTCCGGAATTCCTCAAGATCTGATAAACTAGCGCCTCTTTTGATGGCCATGTCCAATATTGGATATGGCAGCCTTGTCAGAAGTGGGAAAAATCCACGGTACAACGGGAATCGGTCGTTAACGGTCGTTCATTGGGAGTGACTGAGATCCGGCCGTTTTTTGTTGTCCGGCATATTTTTCCAAACGGCGCTGCTGCCAATATGGCCCCGATACACATATAAAGCCTGATAGCCACTGAGAGTAGGTATTTGGGAGGAGTATAGAAATGCCAGTCGTCAATTACGAACAGTATTGCAAAATGCTCGATACTGCCAAGCAGAACAAATTCGCTTTTCCGGCGATTAACGTGACCTCGACGGAAACCGCCAATGCGGCGCTGAAAGGGTTTGCGGATGCAAAGTCAGACGGCATTATTCAAGTGTCCACGGGAGGCGGGCAGTTCGCATCAGGCGTCAACATCAAGGATATGGCTCTGGGTTCGATTTCGCTTGCCCAGCACGTTCACCTGGTGGCTGAACGTTACAACGTGAACATCGCCCTCCACACCGACCACTGCATGGCCGACAAGCTGGATGCCTTTATCCGTCCGCTGATGGCCGAAACCAAGCGTCGCCGCAATGCGGGCTTGCCCAACCTTTTCAATTCCCACATGTTCGACGGCTCTGTGCTGCCGTTGAAAGAAAATATCGATATTGCCAAGGGCCTGTTGGAAGAATGCGCCGCGCTGGAAATTATATTGGAAGTCGAAACCGGCGTTGTCGGCGGCGAAGAGGACGGTATGGATAACGAGGGCGTATCCAAGGACAAACTTTATACAACCCCCGAAGACATGCTGTACACCTATGAGCAGTTGTCGCAAGTCAAAAACGGCCGTTTTATGCTTGCCGCAACATTTGGCAACGTGCACGGCGTATACAAACCGGGAAATGTGAAGTTGACCCCGAAGATTCTGCGCGACGGCCAAAAGGCGATTACCGACAAGTACGGCGCCGCGGCCGCGCTGGATCTGGTATTCCATGGAGGCTCCGGTTCCGAACTGGCGGACATTCATGAAACACTGGAATACGGTGTTATAAAAATGAATGTCGACACCGACACGCAGTACGCCTTCACAAGGCCGATCGTCGATCATATGTTTAAAAACTACGACGGTGTTTTGAAGGTCGAAGGCGAAGTCGGCAATAAGAAGGTTTATGACCCGCGAAGCTACTTGAAGGCCGCTGAAACCGCCATGGCGGCGCGTGTTGCGCAGGCTTGTCAGGATCTTCGCTCAAACGGCCAGACGACCTTTTAGGGTTAAAAGCCAACTATCCGCAGATTGACGCAGATAAACGCAGATATTTAGGGAAGCTGAAGGATCAGAGCTTTTCTTTTACAGAAAATCCGCAGCATATCTGCGTACGACCGCCATGGATGGCGGAAGTGCCAATCTGCAAGGAGCAATGATTGGTAAATCTGCGGATGAAATATCTTTAAATCAACTCCCGGTACAGCTGCAGGTATTCGCGGGCGCTGGCGGCCCAGGAAAATTCCTGTCGCATACCGTTGAGTTGCAGTTTTTGCCAGACCGGTTTGTCCTGGTAAAGCGCTATAACCTTCTTGATGGCTGTTACCAGCGCGGCTGGTGTGTCGTCATCGATAATAACCCCTGTCGCCATAGCCTGATTCAGGCTTTTGGGCGTGGCGTCGATTACTGTATCCGCCAGTCCTCCAACGTTTCGCACAATGGGAACGGTGCCGTATCGCAGGCTGTAAAGTTGTGTCAGGCCGCATGGCTCAAAGCGGGAAGGCATCATAAAAGCATCGCTACCGCCTATCAATAAATGCGCCCAGGATTCGTTGTAGGCAATTTTAACGCCGAGTCTGGTTGGATGGGCGGATGCGGCGGATTGCAATCCTTGTTCCAACCGCCTGTCACCGGTGCCGAGAATCATGAGTTGCAAAGGAAGGTCGAGTAACTCCGCCAGGGCGTCGACAATAACGTCCACGCCTTTTTGGTGAGTCAGGCGACTGACCATCGAGACGACCAGGCAATCCGGATCTTGTGGCAGATCGAACAGGTACTGCAGCGGTTGTTTGTTCAGCGCTTTGTCGGACAAACTCCGTTTGGTGTAGGTTGCCTTCAAGTGCGGATCCGTGCTTGGGTTCCATTCTCTGGGGTCAATCCCGTTGAGGATACCTGTTAAGGCGGATGCCCGGTGTTGAAGTAAACCCTCAAGACCGCAGCCGAACTCCCGGCTTTTGATTTCTTCCGCATAGTGCGGGCTGACGGTATTGATCCTGTCTGCAAATACCAGCCCTCCCTTCATAAAAGACATCTGCCCGTGAAACTCCAATGCTTCGTGGGACCAATAGGCATCAGGCAGACCGAGATCGAGGAAAGTTTGATAGGGGAAGAGCCCCTGATACGCCAGATTGTGTATTGTAAACAAGGTGGCCGGGTATTGTGGCTCTTGTTTCAGCAGCGCCGGAATTAAGCCTGTCTGCCAATCATGGCAATGTACGATATCTACCGGCCAGGTTATGCCGGTTCTGCCTTGTGCAATTTCACAAACTGCTTTATCGAAGATCGCAAAGCGTTGTGCATTATCCGGCCAGTCATCGCCCGATGCATCCTGGTATGGACCGCCATCCCGGTCATACAGCTCCGGGCAGACGACCACCCATACCTTAACGCGAGAGCCGGGCAGAGTGGATTCATGAATTTCGATGGCGTAATCGTCGATCAGCAGATCGGCGATAACTGTGGTTTTGGAGACATTATCCAATACACCTCGATAGCCGGGTGTAATAAGCCTGATTCGTGCGCCTTGAGCCTGCAGTGACCGGGGTAATTGCCCCGAAACGTCGCCCAAGCCGCCGGTTTTGGCAAGGGGGTATGCCTCGCTGGTTGCGAATAGTACATTCATGAATTTAGCGTTGTGCCAGGCTGCTTTTGGATGTTTACCATGTTATCAGGTAAGAGCGGCCTTTATCAGCTCCTGTTTGTCACGGAATTATAAACAACGCAGGGGGTTTAAGGCCACGAATTGTTGTTCACGCCCGTTTGCAACCCGCTGCTCCGGTATTTGGATCAGGCTGCGGGACGTGGATATGCCGGCGGCGTACGACTAAGGTGGAGATGGAATCGATCGAAGAGGAACTATCTGCAACTGGACGTGATAAGAGCTTAGCTCCGGCTGCGTTAGATCAAGCCTAAATTTCCTATTTGAAGGAATTTTTTGTTTATACTAGCGGCAAAGAAAAAAACCGCAAGGTCTCGTCCATGCCGATCAGTTCGGAAGCGCCTTGATAGAAATGATTGATGAAATTACTGTCAGACTCGGCCCTATATGGGCGGCCATAGAGGAGGAATTTTGTCCCCGTCAATTGTACAATAGCCCGGATGCTTCTGTTCGACAAACCAAAGAGTTGATTACGTGATACAAAAAGAAAAAGAGGATGTTCGTTTCGTCAGCCGGCTGACGCGCAAAACCCTGGCGATAGTGTTGGCCGGGGGGCGGGGATCCCGGCTCAAGCATCTGACCACCTGGCGAGCCAAGCCCGCTATGCCTTTTGGTGGCAAGTTTCGGATCATCGATTTTACGTTGTCGAACTGTGTAAATTCGGGCATCCGCCAGATGGCCGTGTTAACGCAGTACAAGGCACATTCTCTCCTCAGGCATATTCAGAACGGCTGGGGGTTCATGCGGGGCCAGTTCGGTGAGTTCATCGAATTGCTGCCGGCACAGCAGCGCATCGAGAGTTCCTGGTATCTCGGCACTGCCGATGCGGTCTATCAGAATTTGGATATTATTCGCAGTCATTCACCGGAATATGTTTTGATTCTTGCCGGTGATCACGTGTATAAAATGGACTACGGCGAAATGCTGGCCTGTCATACCGACACCGGTGCGGATTTGACGGTAGGATGCATCGAGGTTCCTGTTCAGGATGCCACCGCGTTTGGTGTCATGCATATCGACAAGGAAGGCCGGATTATCGATTTTGTCGAGAAACCCGAGTATCCTCCCGAAATTCCCGGTGTCCCGGGCATGGCAATGGCCTCCATGGGTATCTATGTTTTCAACACCGAAACGCTCATCAGCAGGTTGATCGAAGACGCCGACAATAAAAACTCCGACCATGATTTCGGAAAGAATATCATCCCCTCAATGATCGAAGACGGCAAAGTCTATGCCTATCGCTTCAGAAGCAATATCGGTGACGAAAAATCCTATTGGCGGGACGTGGGTACCGTCGATGGCTATTGGAAAGCCAATCTTGAACTGGTGGATGTCGACCCCGAACTGAACC
>DASVCP010000482.1:0-8077 GCA_036381555.1 Gammaproteobacteria bacterium | reverse complement strand
GAGGTTCCCGACACCATCAGCTCGATCATCAATGACCGGCACGATCCCTCCATCCTGTGGATGACCGCCACCACCGGGCTGTTTCGTTTCGACACCGCCACTTATCAGGTGCAGCGCATATACAGCACGCAGGAGCTGGGTGCCCGCCTGGTCGCCACTTCGGCGCTTACCATGGACCGCGATGGAAAAATCTGGCTGACCAGCGAAAACGGTCTTTATGTCGTCGATCCGAAAAACAAGACGTTCCGCCGCTACCGCCGCGAAAGGGGCAATCCCCGCTCGCTCAGCACCGATATCCGGACCGCCGTTTTCATCGACAGCAGGGTCCGTGTCTGGATCGGGACCGACAAGCGCGGGGCGCACCTTTATCAGCCCGCAACCGACGACTTTATCCACATACCGGCCTCCGCCACAGAGCCGGGAGCCTTCGGGCCCGCCAACATCACCGAAATTTATGAGGACGACAACGGCTCCCTGTGGTTCTGCGTTGCCTCGTTCGGCGTGCAGCGCATCAGCGAGCATCTGGAGAAATTCGTCGCGATCGGCTCGGGCAACGGCGAGCGGCAATTGTCCTGGGATCTGCTGCTGGACCTGCTCGAGGACCGCAATGGGAATATCTGGATGGCCACCGACGGGGGTGGCTTGAACAAGTTCGATCCCAAATCGGGCCTCATCACCAAATATTTTCATGAGTCCGATAATCCCGGCAGCCTGAGTAGCAACAGCGTGATATCGCTGGAAGAAGACCGACGCGGCCGGCTGTGGATAGGCACCTGGGCCGGCGGCTTGAATCGACTTGACCCGGGCTCGGATGAGTTTATCCATTACCGGCACGATCCGGATGCGCCGCCGAACAGGACTCCCGGTAACAATAATATTTTTCAGATTGTTGAAGATGAAGACGGCTGGTTGTGGTTGAGTGTCTGGAATTTCGGCTTGCAACGCTTTAATCCCGATACCGGCGAATTCGTTTCCTTCCACTATAACGATCAAAACGACACATCGGGGCTGACCAACGGCTCGATCAATGCAAACGAAGCCGGCCGCGATGGAAGTCGCTGGATCGGCGGTTATCTGGGGCTGGAAAAGTACGACCCCGCCGCGCAGCGCTTTACCAAAGTGCCGCTGATCAAACCCGTCCATGAAATATTCGACCTGTACGAAGACCCGCAGGGCATCCTTTGGGTGGCGACCTCGGAAGGTTTCATTCGGTATGATCCCGAAACCGGCGAAGCCAAACACTATACGGTCGACGACGGGTTGGCGGATCCTTTCGTCACCTCCATAGAACAGGACAACAGCGGCCGGTTATGGCTGGGCACGCGGGGCGGACTGTCGCGCTTCGACCCCGACCGGGAGGTTTTTGAAACGTTCGACAAGTTCGACGGCCTGCCCGCCAATGAATTCCACCGTTACAGTCACCTGCTTTCAAGCGAGGGGATCATGTATTTCGGCGGCGCCGGCGGCCTGGTACTGTTCGATCCGGAAAACATGCCCCGCAACACCCGCGTGCCCAATGTCGTACTGACGGGACTGGAACTGTTTCAGCAACAGGTCAGCCCCGGCGGCTCGCCGTACCTGCCCCGGCACGTCGGCCTGCTCGACGAACTGGTGCTCCCGTACGATCAACGCGATGTCACATTCAAATTTTCCGCGCTTGACTTCATTTCGCCCACCAAGAACCGCTACCGCTATCGGCTGCAAGGGCTGGAAGACAGTTGGACCGAAGTAAACAGCTCCCGCCGTCACGTGCGGTACACCAACCTTGATCCGGGCAGGTATCAGTTTCAGGTTATCGGCTCGAACAATGACGGCGTGTGGAACGATACGGGCGCCCGGCTCGACCTGACGATCGTCGCTCCCTGGTGGATGACATGGTGGGCGCGCACGCTGGCCATGGTCTTGTGCTTGTATGCGATTTACGGCTTTACCAACTGGCGCTTGCGTTTGAACCGCCAACGCGAAAAGGAACTGTCGGTGGAAGTCGAGGAACGCAGGGCCGCCGAGCGGGAACTCTCCAGGGAAATCGAGGAACGCCGCGCCGCCGAAGCCAAGCTCTTTCATATTGCTTACCACGATGCCTTGACCGGCCTGCCCAACCGTTTGTGGTTGCTGGAACGCCTGGACGAACAGATTACGCGGGCCAAATCCGACAAAGATTATCGCTTCGCGTTGATGTTTCTTGACGGCGACCGCTTCAAGCAGATCAACGACACCCACGGTCACCAGCTGGGCGATCTCATTCTGGATTCGGCCGCCAAGCGCCTGCGGGCGTTGCTGCCCCGCAACTACCACGCCATCCGGCTGGGCGGTGACGAGTTCACCGTGCTGGTGGAAGACGTGACGTCGGAAGACGAGGTGATTGAAACCTGCGCCATGCTGGTCGGCGCCTTCAACGAACCCTTCCAGGTGGAGAAGAACCTGATGTTCTTCAAAGTCAGCATCGGGCTCGTATTCTGCGAGGACCAGTATGCTCATCCGGGCCAGATTCTGCGCGACGCCGACATCGCCATGTACAAGGCCAAGGATCGGGGCAAAGGAACCTACCAGGTGTTCGACGCCAAAATGCGCGAACACACTCTCGAGGTCACCCAGCTCGAAGCCGACCTGTACAAGGCGCTGGAACAAAACCAGCTCGCCCTGGTTTACCAGCCGATCGTCAACCTGCAGACCCATCAGTTGCTCGGATTCGAAGTTCTGACCCGCTGGAAACATCCCGAGAAAGGCATGATTTCGCCGGATAAATTTATCCCCATCGCCGAAGAGTCGGGACTGATTTTCACGCTCGGGTCCTGGGTGTTGCGCCAGGCCTGCGCGCAACTGGCCGCCTGGATCAGCGAATACCGGCTCGAACAACCGCCGACACTGGCCGTCAACCTGTCGTCACTTGAACTGAACCAGGCGTATTTTCTTAGCCAGCTCGATCAGATGCTCCATGATACCGGGATCGACAGCGGGCTGTTGAAACTGGAGATCACCGAATCGACCCTGATGGAAAACGGGGAGTCGATGAACCTGCTGCTTGACGAATTGCGCGCGCGCCATATCGAACTGGCAATCGACGATTTCGGCACCGGCTACTCATCGCTGAGCTATCTGGACCAGCTCCCGGTGCAGGTGCTGAAAATCGACCGGAAATTCGTCAACACCATCACGGAAATCACCGAAGGCAGCAGTTCGGTCGAAATCGTCAAGGCCACTCTCTCCCTGGCGCATAATTTGAATATCAAGGTCGTGGCCGAGGGCATAGAAACCGAACAGCAATACAATTTGCTGCGGACCTACGGCTGCGACTTCGGTCAGGGCCACTACATTGCCAGACCAATGAGCAGTGACGAGGCCGTCCGCTTCATGGGTTTCGAACCGCATCCCGGAACGAACGTGCATGTCGCGGCGAACAGCGACATTCTCGCCAATGCCGGCAGGTTCTCCCACATTCCCGGGTCGCGCAGACGCTTCCGCAAAAGCGGCGCCTGATGTCTCACCCCGGTAAAAATCAAGAAAACTCTCTCATTGACGATAACCCGTTTATATAGAATACATCGGGATTATCGCCCTCAATGAAAGCTTGTCGAAAGACCGGACTTAGTCTGATTGCTGCATTGCTGCTGATCACGACAGGCTATGGCCTGGCCATGCCGGACACCAGTCATCCCGCGCGTTTCAAGGTAAACCCGCTGCATCTTGAGAATGGTCCCAACCGGGATTGGGCCTTTACGGTGGTACGCGACGCGACCGGCTATATCTGGGCTGGAACCGACAACGGCCTGCGGCGATATGACGGCTACGAATACACCGTCTTTACCATAAACCCGGACGATCCCGACAGCCTGGCGTCCAATCAGGTCTTCACGCTGCTCGTCGACTCCGAGCAAAAGTTATGGGTGGGCGGCCGGGCGATCAGCGTCTACAAACCGGAGACCGAGACATTCGACAATTATCGGGTGCTCGACGACAACGTGGCCCTGGGAATGGCGGAAAGCCCCGACCGAATTCTCTGGGTGGGAACCGAGGTCTTCGGCCTGGTGGGCTTCGATATGCAAAAACGGGAAGTGATATATCATTCCCTGTCCGCGCCCGGTAGGAAGGGCGACGAGCCTCCCCATACCATTTCCGAAATCATCAATGACCGGCTTGATCCTTCCGTATTATGGATGACCGCAAGCACCGGGCTTTACCGATTCGACACGAAAACGCGCGAATTCCAGCGACTGTTCAGCAACCAGGAACTTGACCAGACGAATCTTGTAGTGTCATCGATGCTGTCGATGGACCGCCACGGCAAGCTTTGGGTTGCTTCCAGAAGCGGCCTGTACGTCGTCGATCCCGACAACAAAACATTCCGACATTACGCGAGCGAAAGAGACAATCCGCGCGCGCTGAGCACCAACATTCTGACGTCCATTTTCATCGACAGCAAAGACCGCGTATGGATAGGAACCGACAAACAGGGTGTGCACCTTTACCAACCTCAAACCGACGATTTTATCCATATCCCATCATCGGCCACCGAGCCGGGCACCTTCGGGCCGGCCTCCATTCCCCAGATCTATGAAGATGACAACGGCTCCCTGTGGTTTGCCGTGTCCTCTTTCGGCCTGCAACGTCTCAGTCCACACCTGGAGAAGTTCGTCTCTATCGGCTCCGGACCGGGCGAAAAGCAACTGTCGTGGGAGTTGCTGCTGGATCTGCTCGAAGATCGCAACGGCAATATCTGGATCGCAACCGACGGCGGCGGTTTAAACCGCTATGATCCTAAAACCGGGAAAGTTACCAAATATTTCCATGACCCCGACGACCCCGGCAGCCTCAGTTCCAACAGCCTGATATCCCTGGAGCAGGACCGCCGCGGCATGCTCTGGATCGGGACCTGGGCGGGCGGGCTGAACCGCCTCGATCCGGCCACCGGCAAAATTACACGCTATCGGCACGACCCCGCCGCACCCAAGAACAGAACCCTCGGCAATGACAATATTTTTCAGGTGGTCGAAGACGAGGACGGCTGGCTGTGGCTGAGCGTCTGGAATTACGGCTTGCAACGCTTTAACCCCGAAACCGGCGAATTCGTTTCCTTTCACTACAACGACCCGAACGACCGCTCCGGCCTGATCGAAGGCTCGGTTAATGCTATTGAAGCCAGCCGCTACGGCCATCGCTGGATTGGCGGTTTCGTCGGACTGCAAACCTACAATCCACTCACACAACGTTTCACCAGAGTCACGCTGAACAAACCTCACCATGAGATATTCGATTTATACGAAGATCCACAGGGCACTTTGTGGGTGGCGACGTCGGAAGGCCTTGTTCGTTATAACCATGAAACGGGTGAAGCCAAACAATACACTGTGGACGACGGCCTGGCGGACCCTTTCGTGGCATCGATAGAACAGGATAACAGCGGCCGGTTATGGCTGGGCACGCGGGGCGGCCTGTCGCGCTTCGATCCGGAAAAGGAAGTCTTTGAAACGTTCGACAAGTTCGACGGTTTGCCCGGCGACGAATTCCACCGTTACAGCCACCTGTTCTCCCGTGACGGAACCATGTACTTCGGCGGCGCCAACGGTTTGGTTTTGTTCGATCCCGAAAATCTGCCCAAGAACACTCGGGTACCCAACGTGGTGTTGACCGGGCTTGAGCTTTTCCAACAACAGGTCCCGCCCGGCAAGTCGCCTTACCTGCCCTTGCACATCAACCTGCTCGACGAACTGGTGTTGCCGTATGATCAGCGCGATGTCACGTTTGAATTCTCCGCGTTGAACTTTATCGCCCCGACCAAAAACCGCTATCGCTACCGTTTAAAAGGTCTGGAAGACGATTGGATCGAGGTTGACAGCAGCCGGCGCCGGGTGCGGTACACCAATCTCGATCCCGGGAAGTATCGGTTTGAAGTGATAGGTTCCAACAATGAAGGCGTGTGGGACATGGAAGGCGCAACGCTGGACCTGGTCATCATCCCGCCGTGGTGGATGACCTGGTGGGCGCGTCTGTTGGCAATCGCGCTGGGCATGTATGCCGTTTACGGTTTTACCAACTGGCGGCTGCGCTTGAACCGGCAACGCGAGAAGGAACTGTCGATGGAAATCGAGGAACGGCGCGCCGCCGAAGCCAAACTTTTTCACATTGCCTATCATGACGCGCTGACCGGACTGCCGAACCGTTTATGGCTGCTGGAGCGTCTGGACGAACAGATAACACGCGCCGGCTCGGACAGCGGATACCGCTTTGCGCTCATGTTCATCGACGGCGACCGTTTCAAACAGATCAACGATACTCACGGCCACCAGTTGGGTGATTTCATTCTGGATTCCGCCGCCAGGCGCCTGCAAACGCTGTTGCCGGAAAAATACCACGCCATCCGGCTGGGCGGTGACGAATTCACCGTGCTGGTGGAAGACGTCAAATCAGAAGACGAGGTCATTGAAATCTGCAATATGCTCATTGCGGAGTTCAACGAACCTTTCCAGGTCGAAAAAAACCTGATGTTTTTTAAAGTCAGCATCGGCCTGGTGTTTTGCGAGAATCAATACACTTACCCTGGTCAAATATTGCGCGACGCGGATATCGCAATGTACAAGGCCAAGGAGCGCGGCCGGGGAACCCACCAGGTGTTCGACGCCAAAATGCGCGAACACACGCTGGAAATCACCCAGTTGGAAGCCGACCTGTACAAGGCGTTGGAACAAAATCAATTGTTCCTGGTGTATCAACCGATCATCAATCTCCAAACCGGGCAGTTGAGCGGTTTCGAAGCTCTCACCCGCTGGCGGCATCCCGAAAAAGGCATGATCCCGCCGGACAAGTTCATTCCGATCGCCGAAGAATCCGGTCTGATCCTGACATTGGGATCGTGGGTACTGCGGCATGCCTGCGCGCAACTGGTCGCATGGATAACGGAATACAAGCTCGAAAAGCCGCCGACACTCGCCATCAACATGTCGTCGCTGGAACTCAACCAGTCATATTTCCTTGCCCAGGTCGACAAGATACTGAAAGACACCGGCATCGACAGCAATCTGCTGAAACTGGAAATTACCGAGTCGACGCTGATGGAAAACAGCGAGTCGATGAACCTGCTGCTCGACGAACTGCGCTTACGTCAAATCGAGCTGGCGATCGACGATTTCGGCACCGGGTATTCATCCTTGAGCTACCTGGATCAGCTCCCCGTCCAGGTGCTCAAAATCGATCGCAAATTCGTCAACAGCATTTCTCAAATCAGCGACAGCAACAGCGGCTCGATCGAGATCATCAAAGCGACCATCTCCCTGGCGCACAATCTGAACATCATGGTGGTGGCGGAAGGTATAGAAACCGAGCAGCAATACCGTTTGCTCAAATCCTACGGCTGCGATTTCGGCCAGGGTTATTACATCGCCAGGCCCATGAACAGCGAAGACGCCGCCCGCTTCATGGGCTATGAGCCACAGCCAAAAACCCGGATATTGGTAGCCAACAGCGATATTCAGGTTAATACCGAAGAGATCCGCAACATCCCCGAAGGGCGCAGGCGCTTTCGCAACAACTAGAGTCGGGCACAGTAGCAGCGGCAGACGGAAATGCGCCCGACTGACACTATACTCGGCTTTACAATCTGACGTATGATTGCAACCGGCGCGGCGATTACATGGAATTCCTTGTGGCGGAAAAAAGCGATCAGATTGGGCGACATGGGCAGAGTGAGTGAACAGTAAAAGCGACCTGCTCAAGCAGTTAAAAATCGATAAAGAGCAACAATCGGCCCCGAATATCAAATACCCCTGGGTATGGGCCGGCTTGGCGGCCGCCCTGCTTCTGGCCGCATTATGGCTGATGCTGGACAGAAATCCGGCGTTCGCGGTCAGCACGTCGATGGCGCGGATCGAAGCCGGCGGCGGCAACGGCGGACAGATTACGCTCCAGGCCACGGGCTATGTGACGGCCCGGCGGCGAGCCACGGTTTCTTCCAAGGTGATGGGGAAAGTCGAGGAACTGCTGGTCGAGGAAGGCGATTACGTTGAAACCGGCCAGATACTGGCAAAACTGGACGACAGTAACATCCGCAAGGATTACCTGCTTACCGAATCCCAATTACTGGCGG
>DASVCP010000481.1:0-6662 GCA_036381555.1 Gammaproteobacteria bacterium | reverse complement strand
TGCTCCCAGTGTTTTAGGAGTGACTTCGGCAAAGATAAGCAGGGCGAGGGTCAGAATCAGTCCGCTGACGAATAATATGCTTTCACTTTCACCGTAAAGCCGTTGGGTAATGAGGGTGACCAATATCGCCGCCAGCGTATTCACCAGGTTGTTGCCCAGCAATATCAGACCGATCAACCGGTCGGGTTTTTCCAGCAGCCTGTTGACCAGGACGGCTCCGCGATGCCCCGCCCGCGCACGGTGCTTCAGGCGGTAGCGGTTGATGGACATTAAGGCGGTTTCGGAACCGGAGAAAAAGGCGGATAGCAGGAAAAGCGCGGCCAGTATGCCGAACAAGATGCCTATGGGAATCTTATCCAAGCAGGGATATCCTCGTATGCAGGGAAACGTTAAAGTGTAGCGGAATCGACCGGGGGTTTGAATGCCCGGCGACGTGTGTTTAGCGGCTGAGAATAAATTCCATTACCAGTTTGGTGCCGAAGAATGCCAGCATCAGCGCCAGCACGCCGCCCAATGTCCAGCGTATCGCCTTTCTGCCGCGCCAACCGGCTACATAGCGGCCGATTAACAGCACCAGAAAAACCAGCCAGGCGAGACAGGAAAACAGAATTTTGTGGTTGAACCAGTCAGTCGTAAACATAAAGCCTGTTATCAAGGCCAGGGTTAATGTTCCGAAGCCGGCCATGATTAATTGGAACATCAGGCGTTCCACGCTTAACAGGGGGGGCAGGAGATTGCCGAGCCGGCCGGTTATATGATGATGCAACTGATAGTCTTGCAAGGCGAGCACCAGCGCAAGCAATGCCGCACTGCTTAGTATTCCGTACGCCACGATGGACAGAAGTACGTGTATGTCCAGGAGCAGCGTGAAATCAACGGGACGCGTCACCGGACCAGGAAAAGTCAGCGCCAAAATCATGCTGACTATACATATCGGGAAGATAATCAACCCGATGAATTCCAGCCTGTTGCTTAAGCCGACAACAAGTCCGACCAGGGCTATGACCCAGGCAAACAGAGTAAGGCTGTTGAAAAAACTCAAATTGATGCCTTGTGAAACCGGGAGCAGGCTGCCCAGAAGGAGTGCGTGCAGCAGCAAGGCGACGGCTGTGGAAAATAAATGTGATTTTGTAACTTGATTTTCCGGGCGATTTTGTTTGAATTGCAGGGCCAGCAGCAGTGTAGCCAGTAAATAAAACATGCCGGAGGCGATTGCCAATAGTATTTGGTTCATGGGTGTATGACTTGAAGATGTATGTTATGGAATATGGTTTGTTTTCGCCTGGACTTTATGAACGGTTTTTACAGCGATCGTTTTCATGCACGGCCGCCTTAATCCCTCTGTTTTGTGAGCGATAACGCAATATTACGCTAAAGTGCCAGTGGAACCTAGGGAAACTCCTAGCGCCATGCTAGCATCACATGATACAAAAGTTTTGAATGCAGATATATCTTTATGGAACTGCGAGTTTTAGGCTGTAGCGGCGGCATTGGAGCCGGGTTGCGGACTACTTGTCTGCTGTTGGACGGCGAGATTTTGATCGATGTCGGTACGGGCATAGGTGATCTGAGCCAAGCGGAGTTACGCAGGGTCCGGCATATATTTCTGACTCATTCCCACCTGGATCACATTGCCGGGCTGCCTTTGCTGGTTGACACCCTGTTCGGCGTGCATGCGTCGCCGCTGACCGTGCATGCGTTGCCACAAACCATAGACACGCTTAAGACTCATATATTCAACTGGAAAATATGGCCTGATTTTGCCGCATTACCCGACCCGGACCGGCCGAGCATGCAATATGTCCCCATGCAATACGGCGAAAGTCTGACCCTGGACGGTCGTGTAATACACATGCTTCCCGCCGTGCATACGGTTCCGGCCGCGGGTTATCTGGTTTCGACCAAAACGGGCTCGTTTGCTTTCAGTGGCGACACGTCGAGCAATCGTGAAATGTGGGAGATTGTAAATGACGTCGAGGACCTGAAACTTCTGATCGTGGAGTGCGCCTTTGCCAACAAGGAACAGCATCTGAGCGAGTTGGCGAAGCACTATTGCCCGCGGTACCTCGCCGAGGACATGGCGCAGCTTCATCCGGATGTGCGGGTTGCAATTACGCATTTAAAGCCGGGTAACGAAACCATGATCATGGAGGAATGTCGTTCAGCCATCCCGGACAGAGAACTTATTCAGTTGCGTGGTGGGGAGGTTTTCACGATTTAGATGTAGGTAGTAGTGAGTAGGTAAAATTTTCCCTCCCCGCACAAGACTGCATACTCACTCCTGTTTCAGCGCTCTCTGCGCCGTTTCATCAGAGATATCCGTCTTTCCTTATTCGAACGCTCTCATTACAATCGGCGGGTTTATTCGTTTCCCATTTATTCGGTTTTGAATCATGTTTGAAAGTTTAAGCGAACGGTTTACCCGTGTCATGCAGTCGGTCAGCGGCCGGGGCCGGCTGAGTGAAGAGAACATTGAAGAGGCGGTTCGCGAAGTCCGTAAGTCGCTGCTGGAAGCCGATGTGGCGTTGCCGGTGGTCAAGGCGTTTATCGGCCAGGTGAAAGAGCGGGCGATCGGCGCGGAAGTAATGCGAAGCGTCAGCCCCGGACAGGCTTTCGTGAAAATCGTCAAGGACGAATTGACGGCCATAATGGGCGCGTCCGCCGAGCCCCTCAACCTGAATGTTCCGCCGCCCGCCGTCATTCTGATGGCCGGGCTGCAAGGCGCCGGTAAAACAACCACCGTGGCCAAATTGGCCAAACTGCTTAAAGAACGATATAAAAAATCAGTACTGGTCGCCAGTTGCGACATTTATCGTCCGGCCGCTATTGAGCAGTTGCAGACGCTGGCCAAGGCTGTGGGTGTGGATTTTTTTCCCAGCACTTCGAAGGACAAGCCACTGGCCATCGCCGGCGGCGCCGTCAAGTTCGCCGGGCAGAAGTTAATCGATGTCGTTATTCTCGATACCGCCGGCCGCCTTCATATCGATGAGGACATGATGGCGGAAATCAAGGCGCTGCATAAAGCCGTTACACCCGCCGAAACGCTGTTTGTGGTCGATAGTATGACCGGCCAGGATGCGGCGGCCACTTCGAAAGCGTTCGATGAAGCATTGCCGCTGACCGGTGTCGTGTTGACAAAAACCGACGGTGACGCCCGCGGCGGCGCGGCATTGTCGATCCGGCATATCACCGGAAAGCCGATCAAGTTCATAGGCACAGGTGAAAAGAACGAGGCGTTGGAAACATTTCATCCCGATCGGATGGCGTCGAGAATTCTGGGCATGGGTGATGTGTTGAGCCTGGTGGAGGAAGCCGAACAGAAACTCGACATGCAAAAAGCCGAAAAGCTTGCCCGCAAGGTCAAGAAGGGCAAGGGTTTCGATCTGGAGGATTTGCGCGATCAGTTGAACTCAATGCAGCAAATGGGGGGCGTAGCGGGATTGATGAGCAAACTGCCCGGCATGGCGGGACTGCCGGCCGCGGCCCAGCAACAGATGAATGACGGCCAGACCCGCCGTATGGTCGCGATTATCAATTCAATGACGCCCGGGGAGCGTCGCAAACCGGACGTCATCAACGGGTCCCGCAAGCGCCGGATTGCAAGCGGCTCGGGGACTCAAATCCAGGACGTAAACCGCCTGCTCAAACAGCATAAGCAAATGAGCAAGATGATGAAGCAGTTTTCGAAGGGCGGCATGAAAAACATGCTGAGAGGCCTGCAGGGCAGGTTGCCTCCGGGCATGGGATTTTGAGGGGTTGTAAACGATGCTCCAGCAAACCCTGCAAATTCGAACTTCCGGGCGGGGTAGCCATGAAATTACGTCGGAAGTTGAACGCGCGATCGCCGACAGCGGGGTGGAAACCGGACTGTGTCACCTGTTTATCCGGCATACCAGTGCCTCGCTGATTATTTGCGAAAATGCCGATCCCAGTGTGCGTCGAGACCTGGATGCCTATTTCGACCGCCTGGTGCCCGATGGCGATCCCTTGTTCGAGCATACCGCCGAAGGCGCCGACGATATGCCGGCCCATATACGCAGCATACTCACGCAAACCAGTCTTACCATTCCCATCACAGGCGGCCGCAGCGGCCTTGGTACCTGGCAGGGAATTTTTGTCTACGAACACCGTCTTTCGCCTCATCGGCGGAGCGTTATTGTCACGATTCAGGAATAGTGAAGGTCGGCCTTTATATCAAGGCTTTGTCGCTGGAAATGACGGGTTTTGAGAGTTTTTGAAAGGGTGTTTGCTATAATAGATTACTGAGCAACGGTAGGGGATGGACCATGAATGGAATGTGGGCAAATGCCATATGGAAAGGCGCTCATAATAAGGCTTCGGTTTGGTTCGGAAATAAGCCTATAGGATTAAAGCAGGAGTTCTCGCAAGTGTGGGTTCGCTTGCTGATTAATCTTGGGTTTTTTATTTATCTTCTAGTTGTAGTTGCTTCATCTCGTAATCCCGGGCTTCAAAATATTGATCCGTATGTTGTTACAGGTATTGCTTCCTGTTATCTCTTCTTTTGCCTGATGCTGGCGGCTTGGGCAAAACTCAATCCTAAAAGCTATCTTAAAAGGCGAATGACAGGTATTGCCGGAGATCATGTTGTAGTGGGCATGCTTATGTTTGTGGGCGGCGAAGCCGTTTCTCTGGCTGTGCTGCTGTTCCCGTTTATCGCGATTATGAACGGTATTCGGTTTGGATTCGCATATTTAATTATATCGGGAATGGCCGGTTTATTAAGCTTGATGCTGGCTTTTAAATACGGGGTTCTGGTTGATAGCTATCTTCCTTTTAGTCTTACTATTTTTGTTTTGTTGTTCTGCATGGTGTTGTTTGGCTACCTGAATATAAAAAAACAACTAGCTGGTAATGAAGACACTGAGCATGAACAAGCTTTTATTCGATTCGGTATCTTGCTTCTTGCGTTTACCTATTTTGCGGCGCTTTGGCATATGGCTGAAGGAGTAGAGCAGAAATCTCTGATGTCATATATCACGGACTATGCTTTTGTTGTAACCGCGGTCTCCGTGTTTATTTTTATTTCGACCATGCTTGGCAAGAACAAGTCCGTATCGCGCAGAATCATTGGGATTGCACTTGATTTGGGGGCGGTAACTTATACTTTGATAATAGCCGGGGAATTGGCTGCTCCGTTGATTTTGGTGTACCTCACGGTGCCGCTGGGAAACGGGTTAAGGTTTGGCGTTAAATATTTATATTTAACTACCGGCGCCTCCCTTCTGTGCTTTGCGATAGTCATGAATATCAACGACTTTTGGCGAGAACATTTGATCGTAAGCTCGAGCATAGTCGGCTTGATATTGATGTTGCCGCCATACATGGCGCTACTGGTCAATCGATTAAATGATGCCATTGAGGCGGCCAACAAAGCAAATAGTGCAAAGACAAAATTTCTTGCCAATATGAGCCACGAGTTGCGCACGCCGCTAAACGGAGTCATTGGCATAAGTGATCTGCTTATGGATTCCGATATAGATGACTTTCAGCGCGATCTCGCCAGAAAGATACAGTACTCTGCTCATCTTCTGCTGGATATGATTCAGAGTGTTTTGGATATATCGAAAATTGAACAGGGAAATTTAACGATTGAAAAAAGACAGTTTGATTTGCATGCAACCCTCAGGAACATCACGACTGTATTTGAGGTGCAAGCTGCGGCCAAGGGTCTGAATTTTACAAAATATGTTGCTCCTGATGTGCCTTTTGCGCTGATAGGGGATGAAGATCACCTAAAGCAGATACTTGTAAATATGCTTGGTAACGCACTCAAGTTTACGGAGACCGGAAGTATTCAGGTGAAAGTAAAACTGAAAGAGAAGCTTGGTAAAAAAGTTATTATTACTTTCCAGGTTCAAGATACAGGTATTGGTATCCCTGAAAATAAACTCCAAAGTATATTTGAGCCGTTTGTGCAGGCTGATAGTACGATTACCAGGAAGTATGGCGGTTCGGGTCTTGGTATGGCGATATCAAAACAATTGGTTGAATCAATGGGTGGTGAAATTGGGTTGGTTAGCAAGGAAGGGTTAGGGACCTCTTTTAGTTTTGATGTTCCATTCGAGTTTGTGGAGATCTCCGAGAAAATTCATCAGGATAAAAACGAATCTGTCCGCGCGTTAGTGTTGGCAGATTCGGGTGAGGAGGTGGGTTGGTGCAATTATCTGGTTCAGTGGAGTATTCCGGCAAGGTTGGTTAGCGATATTGGTGAGTTGAAGGCCGCGTTGATGAATATTGCTGATAACAATCCTTTGATCGTTATTATTGATTTGGATTTCTTGAGTGAGCCTCCGGGAAAGTTGCTTGACGATTTGAAAGGCATTTGTATAGCCAGGAAAGCCCGCTTTGTTCTTCTGGTAGACGTGTCCGAGCTGGAAATCAAAGAAAGTTTTCTGATGAGCTGCGGATTCGATGCGGTGCTGGCGAAGCCGGTTGAGAAAAGTCAGCTTTTTAATACCGTCCATTCCGTTCATATAGATCTTGATGCGTCAGAAAAGGTTGTATCGTTGTCTGAGTATTATCTGCAGAAGAGTAATCAGAAGTTGAAGATATTGGTTGCCGAGGACAACAAGATTAATAAATTGGTTATTAGTCAGATATTGACCAGGGCCGGTCACCGGGTAACGCTCGTTGAGGATGGC
>DASVCP010000480.1:0-5836 GCA_036381555.1 Gammaproteobacteria bacterium | reverse complement strand
GCGGCGCAAACACCGCCTTGGGAAATTATCAGCAGCATAGCGCTTAAAGTCCAGCCCACTGACGCTCTCCAGTTTATAATAAATGGAGATAGTGGCTATAATACTTTGATATTTATAATTTTTTGCATGTGAAAATCAGTTTCGAATGCCAAAGTAAGGATCGATAATATTGTTTCAAATATGGCGCCTGATTGGATATTCATGGGAGACTGGACTAAGCTCTCATGGCGCCCCACCCGGATATCGTTTTCCCGGAAATCGTTTTATGGAGCCGTCGCCCCCGGCTGTTTAATGGAACTGTAGAGAGTGCCGAAAGCCGGGGGCCGGCTGCCATAAGCAGCATCAAGACGCGCGTGAAGATTTGACCCGTTCGATTGGCAAATCATTCCCGGTAATATGAACCGATCCGTGCCCGTATCCCGTTATAATTCCGCCAGGCCTTTCCATACCTGGTAACTTAAGCAGGTTGCAGTAACCCATTGAATACGGAAGGTTTTCAACGATCCGGAGCCGGTACGTCCTCGCGGTGCAGTTTCTACGGTTCAATTTTCTCCGGCTTGCTTTAAAATGCCGCCTGACTTCGAATATTTTGGTCAAACTCAGGCAGGTTATTGCCGGTATAGAGTGTCCGCTGAAAGTAAATGAGAATCCTCTCCAAGTTCTTCGTTCTGCCGATCATTTTTTTGCCGGCCTTCAACGTTGTCCATGCGGCAACGTCGTGTAAAACCAGCCTGCTCAACCTTTGGGACGACTATTACCAATTGGATGTGCGGGTAACCAATGAAGGTCCCGAGCCGATCAACGGCTGGGCGGTCAAGTTGCATTTTCATGAGCCCGCCCGGGTTAACGGCAGCTGGAACGCGGAAATATGGGCCTTCGAATCGACGGTTGCCGCCGGCAACTGCTGCGACTGGAACGGCGTACTGAAACCCGGACAAAGCGCGTCATTCGGCGTTCAAGGCCGGCATGACGGCAGTTTTAATCCTCCGGCCTGCATGGATTTTATCGGCAGCCTTAAAAGCGTTAAAGCGGCTAGGGCCGTTTCTTCGAGTTCGTCTTCATCCTCGAGCGGCGGCAGTTCGTCCAGTTCGTCATCCGGCGGTAATGAAGAAGCCCCGAGCTCATCGTCGAGCAGCAGCGGTTATCCCAAGTCTTCGCCGGGTACCGGCGGAGTCGAATGCACGGTCAATCCCACCGGAATCTGGAGCAACGGTTATCAAATGGATGTTATCGTCAGCAACAACGGCGACGGGGGCATACTGGGCTGGTCGCTGACCTTGAATTTTTCCGAACCGGCGAACATTACCCAAAGCTGGGGCGCCAACCTGTTCGGCGGTTCAACGACAACCGTATCGGCGGTCAACGCCAACTGGAACAGCAGCGTCGCGCCAGGAGCATCGGTTTACTTCAGTATACAGGGCGAACACGACGGCAGCTTCGAATTGCCGAGCTGTAGTATAAATAAATAAAAAGCAATCTAACCACGAAGAGCACGGGGATTCATGAGTTAATTTAAATTAAGAATATAAGTGTTAAAGGATTAAAGTATTGAAGCAGCCTGCACTTAAAATACTTCCATACTTTTATGCTGCTTTTTTAACTCTCTGTGTTCTCCGTGTCCTCCGTGGTTAATATTCTTTTATTCCGCAACAACAGTTTGCTTCTGCTCACCAAGGCCGTCGATGCCTAGGCGCATTACGTCGCCTGCTTTCAGGTATTGCGGCGGGTTCATGCCGAGGCCGACGCCGGGCGGTGTGCCGGTACTGATAATGTCGCCGGGTTGCAGGCTCATGAACTGGCTGATGTAATGGACCAGGAATGGCACTTTGTATACCATGGTCTGCGTATTGCCATCCTGCATCCGCTTGCCGTTCAACTCCAGCCACAGGTTGAGATTGTTGAAATCCCCGACCTCGTCGGGAGTAACCAAATAAGGACCGAAGGGTCCGAAAGTATCGCAGCCTTTTCCTTTAACCCATTGGCCGTGCCGTTCGAGTTGAAACTCCCTTTCCGACAGGTCATTGACGACGCAGAAACCGGCGACGTAATCCATCGCCTCGCGCTCGTCGACGTAACGGGCTTGCTTGCCGATAATGACGCCGAGTTCGACCTCCCAGTCGGACTTGGTCGAGTTGCGCGGCAGGAGGACATTGTCGTAGGGACCGCTGATTGCCGACGTGGCCTTCATGAATAACACCGGCTCCGGCGGAACGGCCGCGCCGGATTCCCGGGCATGATCGGCATAGTTCAAACCGACACAGATAAACTTGCCGACGTTCGCAACCGGTTCGGCAATGCGCTGCGGCTGTTTCACCGCCGGTAGCGAGGTAACATCCAGGTTTTTTAACGCAGGGAACCTGTCGCCGGACAGGAATGCGCCGTCGATATCCGGCGTCAATGAAGAAATGTCACGAATATTGTTATCCGCATCCAAAACACCGGGGCGTTCGGCGCCCTTGTTTCCGTATCTTACCAGTTTCATGTCATTAGCCTTTTTGTCACTTCAATTGAATCAAACAGGTTCTTGCGATTGCATTTCATACAGTGCGAACAGAAACACTACCACGAAGCACGTCAGCGGCAGCAGCACCGACAGCTGGACGGTTGCAAAATCCGCAAAGAATCCCATGCAGGGTGGAAAAATCGCACCGCCGATAATGGCCATAATGATTAATGACGAACCGATTTCGGTATTCCCGCCCAAACCGCGAATGCCAAGAGCGAAAATCGTCGGGAACATGATCGACATGCAGGGACTGATCAGCCCCAATGCAATGACGGCGGGCATGCCATCGGCGACAACGGCTGTCGTGCACAGCGCAACGGCAATCACCGCGTATGCCGCCAGCAACCGGGTTGGTGATACGAAGTGCATCAGGAAAGTGCCCAGGAAACGGCCGATCATGAAAAAGAACAGGCTGAGAGACAGATAATATGCGGCCGTTTTCTCCGGCGTGTCCGGCATCACCTCGATGCAGTAATCGATAAAGTAACTCCAGATACAGACCTGCGCACCCACGTAAAAGAATTGTGCGAGGACCGCGAACTTAAGCTGCCTGGACGACATCAGCTCGCGAATTCTCGAGCGCCCTCTTCCGTCTTGCGGTACCGCGTTCCCGCTTGGTGCGATGATATGCGGCATCTTAGTCAGGAAAATCAGCAAGGCGATCAAACCGACAATCGCCGCGATTACCAGGTAAGGTACTTGCACGGCCCTGGCTTCCGCTGCCCGGTAGGCATTCAGCGCTTCGGTACTCATCGCATTCAATTCCGTTTCGGACAGCTCGATACCGGAGAATATGAATAACCCACCCAGCAGGGGTGCGACCGCGGCGCCCAACCCGTTGAAGGACTGCGCCAGGTTCAGACGTTGGGGCCCCTTTTCCGGGTTTCCCATCACGGTGATGTAAGGGTTGGCAGCTGTTTCCAGAAACGTCAGCCCGGAAGCGATCACGAACAGGGCAACCAGGAAGAACAGGTAGCTCTGCGCCTCGGCGGCCGGGTAGAAAAGCAGTGCGCCGGCCATGTAAAACAACAGCCCCAGAAGAATGCCGTTTTTGTAACCGAAGCGTTTCATTACATAGCCTGCCGGCAGCGCCATGAAAAAGTAGCCCAGGTAAAACGCGAACTGGATAAAGCCGGATTGCCCGCGGCTCAGATCAAGCGCCTTTTGAAACTGCCTGATCAGAATGTCGTTCATGTTGTGCGCGATCGCCCACATGAAGAACAGGCTGGTCACCAGAACAAACGCAAGCATATATCCCCGAGTGATAAAAGGCTGCTTTTGTCCGGCCAGGAGTTGCTCTGTTACTTGCGCGGTTAACATAAAGTTTTCCTATGAGTGAAGGACTTCAAACGGAATCTTCTGAGACACAGAGACTAAAAACATCATATCCGCAGATTACGCAGATAAACGCAGATAAACGCAGATAAAATAATCTGTGAAAATCTGCGCTCATCTGCGGATAAATAATCTTTTCTCCGTTTGGTCAGATACTTTTTTATTCGGAGGCACATCTTTTAAACCGTCCACCCGCCGTCGATGATGTGCTCGGCACCGGTAGTGTAGGCTGAGGCATCAGAAGCCAGGTACAACGCCAACGCGGCGATTTCTTCGGGAGTACCCAACCGCCCCATCGGCTGGCGGGCGATGAACTCCTTGCGCGCCTGCTCCGGATTATCGAATTTGCTTAACCGCTCCCGAAGGGACGGTGTATCGACGGTGCCGGGACAAATCGCGTTGCAGCGGATTCCCCTGCCGGCGTACTCGGCGGCGATCGCTTTGGTAATACCGATCACCGCCGCCTTGGTCGCGCCGTAACAAAAACGATTGGGTACGCCTTTGATGCTGCTGGCGACGGACGACATGTTGATAATGCTGCCTGAGCCTTTTGCGAGCATGCCGGGTATGAACGCCTTGCACATCAGATAACAGGATTTTACGTTGATGTTAAAGGCGAAATCCCACTCGTTTTCCTCACATTCCAAAATGCCTCCGCCGGGCACGTAGCCGGCGCAGTTAAACAGGATATCGATACCCTCGAATGACCTGGCGAAATCGGCTATCGCGTTTCCATCGGTAACGTCCAGCACGGAGATGTTTATATCCGGATGTTCGGTCTTGAGCGATACCAACGCCTCGGCATTGATATCGGTTGCCCAAACATCGGCGCCGGCCTGACGGTAGGCCGAAGCCGTCGCTCTGCCGATGCCCGCACCAGCCGCGGTTATCACCGCAATTTTTCCGTCGAGTCTCAGATTCATCTTTTCATGCCGGCATCGGGGTTCTCATATTGCGAGGTTGTAAAAAGCAATCGCGTTGTCACGCCAGATTTTTCGCTGATCCGCAGCCGGCAGCGGCGCCAGCGCCTGCTCGCACAGCACAACCCAGCGGCTGTAATCGGCCGCAAGATTCAATACCGGCCAATCGCTGCCCCATATCAATTTGCCGGGACCGAAACACTTCAACAGCCAATCGATGTAAGGAGACAATTCATGATAACCGGCATCGATCGAAGCCTCGGTCAAAAGCCCGGAAAGCTTGCAGCAGGCCCGGGTGTTATTTGCAAGATATGCAATGTCCTCGGCCCATGCGTCAAACTGGCGTTCACGAATATTCGGTTTGCCACCATGATCGATAACAGCGTTTAAATCGTCATGCCGATCCAACAGCCTGGCAAGATTCTTCAAATGCTCGGGTCTTACCAGGGCATCGAAAGCCAGCCGGTTTTTCTCCAGCCAGCGAAATACGGGGGTCAATTCGGGGCTCAGCATCCAATCCGGATCGGCAATGTCCTGGATCATGGGACGAATACCCACCAACTTGGGGTTTGCCTTCAAGCGATCAAGGGTCGCAATCGCGTCCGGGGAAGTCATGTTCACCCAACCCACGACACCGACGATCCAGTCGTTTTTTTTCGTCAGCTTCAGCAGATATTCGGTTTCCGCGACCGTGGCGGCCGCCTGTACGGCAACCGTTTTTGAAACCTGGTGAGATTTAAGGTAAGGCTCCAGATCGTTCGGTTCGAAATCACGGTATATCGCTTTTAACTTGGGAGACATCCAGTCATAATCGCCGCGGCTCAAACGCCAGAAATGCTGATGACTGTCGATGCGTGCAACTGTCATGAGAGCCGTCGTGACTACGCTAATATCATTCTTATTGCTTGCCGTCCCGGTTTCCGGTTTTGACCGGCCTGGCTGTCAGTATATAAGATCGCCCGGCTTTGGCCATAAATTTGCCCTGCCGTCCGTCGATTTCCAGCTTCAGCGGCCGCCCGTTGGAGGCATCCGATAAGCCGATGCCAGTTGCCGGAAGATCCGCGTACAGAGAGAC
>DASVCP010000479.1:0-4076 GCA_036381555.1 Gammaproteobacteria bacterium | reverse complement strand
GATCGACCATTTCGAAAAATACCGCGCCTTGACGCCGGAAGAGAGCGACAAGGTGAATTTATGGCTGTCGGATCTGCGCCAGCGGGCGGGATTGCCGGCGGCAATGGCGGATAAACCCGAGACCGGCGAGGCAACTCCATGAAATATCCATACTTTATGCCTTTATTATTACTGACAACGCTGTTAGCCCAGTCAATACAGGCACAGGAAGGCGCGAGTGATACAGACAACGCCGGTACGGGCGACGTCGTTGAAATGAGCGGGATTTCGATCATCGGCAACCGGGAACTGCCGAAAACCCTGTTTATTGTCCCATGGAAAAATTCAGAGGTGGCCGTGGACACGGATCTTACCAACACCCTGAATGAAGGTATGCAGCCGGTTGACCAGGACGTTTTTCTTCGCGAGCTGCAATACTATAACGCCACCCGGGATTCGAAGTAATCGCCGCCTGGATATCGCGAGTCGGCAGAAACGAAAATTTGAGCAACTTCAATAATTTGGGAAGAAATTCTTAAATCGTTTTTGGGTTTTGTTAGGATACCGGAGCCTATCTGAAAATGTTGCGAGCTCTTGAGACAGTGCGGCGGCTTTTGAGACAGGTTCTACCTTTAATCTGAAGGGGAAGCATTATGCAGGATAATATTGTGTTTGCCATTGTAAGGTTCTTTCAGACCGGTGGGCCGTTCATGTATCCCATCCTGATCGTGTTCGGCTTTGGATTGGCAATCGCGATCGAGCGCTGGGTAAAACTCAATATGGCTATGCGCCGCAATCGCAAGACCTGGCATGAACTCCAGCCGGTGCTGCAGGATGGCGATTTTGATCGTGCACGGCAGATGACATCCGATTCGGAAACAGAGCTTGCCATGGTGCTGAGTCTGGGTTTGAGCCGCCAGGGGTCGGTGCGCCGCCGGGACGACATCGAAATCGCGATGGAAGAAGGTATGATGGAAGTCATCCCCCAGTTGGAAAAACGCACACATTACCTTGCGTTGTTTTCCAACATGGCAACCCTGCTGGGACTGCTGGGTACAATTATGGGGCTGATCGCCGCGTTTACCGCGGTGGCGAACGCCAATCCCGCCGAGAAAGCCGACCTGTTGTCCGCCAGTATTTCGGTGGCGATGAATACCACCGCCTTCGGGTTGATAGCCGGTATCCCGCTGTTGCTGTTGCATGCGCTGCTGACCACCAAGACCACGGAAATTGTCGACAGCATGGAAATGGCGCAGGTCAAAACACTGAATATTATCACCGAGTTTGCAAGGCAGGACGCGCGGGGCTAACGGATGGCAAGAGGTCGCAACAGATCGGTTCGCAAGGACCCGCCCGAGCTGGATATCACCACGTTCCTGAACCTGATGGTGGTATTGGTGCCGTTTCTGTTGATCACCGCGGTTTTCTCCCGCATTACGATTTTGCAGCTCGATTTGCCGCAGGGCGCGGGAGCCGATAGCGGTGACGACAAAAAAATCACCATCGAAGTCATCGTCCGCGACAACGGCATCGACATCGGCGACGGCAGCCAGATCGTGACACGATTTCCAAAAACCGAGGACGGCTTTTATGACATAACGGCGATGACCAGTCTTCTGCGGGAAATTAAGAGGAATTTCCCCAACAAGCTGGACGCAATTGTGCTGATGGAACCCGACCTGGAGTACGAGATCCTGGTGCAGATCATGGATGCCGTGAGCGGCGCCGAGGTGCCCGATGCGAACGGTGAAATTCAGAAGGTGGAACTGTTTCCACAGATATCGGTGGGCGATGCGCCGGCATTGAAAACCACGTCGCTGACTAGGGCAAGGGAAGGCCAGGCATGAAAAATACCCGCCGTATCAAACGCATGAGCCGTGGTCTGAAGAAAAAGAGAATCCCCGGCATGAATCTCGTTTCCCTGATGGACGTGTTCACCATCCTGGTGTTCTTTTTGTTGGTGAATTCCTCTGCCCAGGAAGTGCTTTCCGATCCCAAGGTTCTGGATTTGCCGGAATCCGTGGCGGAAGACAAACCGGAGCAAACACTCGTCATCATGGTCACCGCCGATCAGGTTTTGCTGAAGGGCGAGGTCGTCGTATCCGTTGAAGAAATTTTGGCGCTGGAAGATTCGGTGGTGCCCGCGTTAAGAACGGCCCTGCTGGAAGAAAGCAGCCATGTTGCGGGCTTAACGGCTGAAAGCGTGCTGAGAAGCCGGGAAATTACCATCATGGGCGACCGCTCGGTCCCTTTTAAGATACTCAAAAAAGTGATGGCAAGTTGTACCTCGGTGGGTTACGAGAAGATTTCGCTGGCCGTCATTCAGAAAGCTTCTCAGGCCACCTAGGCGCGCCTTAAAAGCGGCATTATGAGCGAACAGCTGTCCGAAAAAGAGCTTCAACTCGAACGCGAGCTTGCGCAGGAAAAGCAGAAGCTGGAAGAATTGCGGACGGCGTTCGAGTTTGCCGAAGACGCATACAGCGGGTTGCGCAAGAAACAGTCGACCGCCCGTTTGCTCGACCAGGTTTGCAATCATCTGGCCGAGTTGGCGCAAGTCGAGCCGCTGGATGAGCAAAGCCCGTTTACCGGCGAAATATTATCCGGCCCGGATCAGGTCAACCGGCATTACGCCGGACTGATTGAACGTGTCAAGCACCAAATCGGCGTTTTCAAAGCCGGTTACGCGCAGGCGGAAGCGCAGTTCAAGTCCATGCAGGAAGCATTATCGGCCGCGCAGGCGAAGGTCGACCAGGTAGGCAGGGAACTGGACAAAGCCAGGCCGGCGGTGCGTACCCGCAAGATTGTGCAACTGGACAGCGACGGTGTTGAACGCGCCTATATCGTAATCTATCGCCGCGACACGGTGATGCCGTGGGAGGAAACGCCCCGCGACAGACAGCGTTTCCGGCGGGTGTTGCGCACGGTCACGCTGTTGATGCTGTTGCTCAGCATCGTACTGCCGTTTTTGCCCGTGCCAGAACTCGAACCCGCCGAAGTGACCGAAATTCCCGAGCGTATCGCCCGTCTGGTCGAGCAGCGTAAACCGCCTCCTCCGCCGCCACCCCAGGTGGCCGAGAAAAAGCCGGAGCCGGAAGAGCAGAAAGAGGAACTTAAACCGCGCAAGCAGGCGCCGGAGCCCAAGACCGAAGTGGCCAAGGCTGCGCGTGAAAAAGCCCAGCGCTCCGGCCTGCTGGCGTTCAGCGATTCGTTCGCCGATTTGATGGACAACCCGGCCGATGAACTGCTGGGCAAACAGGCCAGGGTGACCAGCGGCGGTGAAACCGCGCGCCGGACCGAACGTTCTCTGATCACCGCATCGGCAACCCAGGGCAGCGGCGGCATCAACACCGCCGCGCTCAGTCGCGATGTCGCCGGTTCCGGGCTGGAAGGGCGCGGTACCAGCCGCGTAACCGGTGTGATCGGCGACGAGTTCGGTGACGCCGACCGCCCGCTGGCCGATTCCGTTCGCGGCTCAAGAACGGACGAAGAAATTCAGTTGGTCTTCGACCGCAACAAGAGCGCGTTGTACGCCATTTATCAGCGTGAGCTGCGAAGGGATCCGACTCTAAGAGGCAAAATCGTCCTTAGGATCACCATCGCACCCTCGGGCAAGGTCACAGCCTCTGTTGTGGAGTCGAGCGATTTGAATCATCCCGAACTCGAACAAAAAATCGCCACCCGCGTAAAACTCTTCGACTTCGGCGCCAAGGACGTGCCCGCCATCACCATCAGCTACCCGATCGATTTCCTGCCGGCTTGATTTCGGTTTGTTTGAGGTGGTTAGGATTACTGCTGCTTCAAAGTATTTTCATGTTTATTTGGGTTAGTTACCAGCTGGAAAAGATTTGGCAACAAATATAAGAGTTTCGTGTCGGAGAATTTGGCGGCGAATCGGTGAATGTGGCATTGCGCTGATCGCAAGTTTCTCTTCGTCTTGTTGGTATGGTTACACTTTTGAGCAGATGGTTGACGGCGGTCTTCAATCCTCCCGGCGATGGGATTATGAATATACCCCAGCAGGTCAGAGACGAGGTTGCATCGGTGATCGCGGCCAGCTGGACTTCAAACGGGGGGCCGATGTAAGGCCAGGGTAGTGA
>DASVCP010000478.1:0-7832 GCA_036381555.1 Gammaproteobacteria bacterium | reverse complement strand
CGTCCGGCCCATTGTATCCGAGGACTACGACGACCGGTCCGGTTAAAAAATATCTGACGCAAAGATGGGCAGAGATTTTAATATTCAGGGAATATGATAAGTTTTAACGATATTTTTCCCCAGGGTCGGGCGGTTTCATTTGGTTTTCTTAACTCTGCGTCTTTGCGTCTCCGCGTCAGGTTTTCATATCTATAACGTGTTCTGCCGAATAACAGGTGCATTTTGCATAGGCACGTTTCGCATCAGCGAAAGCTGTGTGCGCAGCCGTACGCTTGCAGTGTAAACCGCGCCGCGTTAGCCTTTACCAGGCTGCTGCGCTTTTCAATGTGCGGTGTTAATTAACCTGCAACGATCGGTTCATGGAAGAATGACAGGCAGTTTTGAGGTTGGCCATATATTTGGGATTCGTATCGCTCTCGACTGGAGCGTGGCGATTATTTTTTTGCTGGTGTTGTTTCAACTGGGCGCCGTTTTGTTCCCCTACTGGCATCCGGATTGGCCGCCTGTTCTGATTTGGAGTGTAGCGCTGGGAACCGCACTCGTATTTTTCGTCTCAATCCTGGTGCATGAGCTGGCGCACGCTCTGGTCGGTAAGGCTTATGGTATGCGCGTGCGGAGTATTACGCTGTTCATCTTTGGGGGTATCGCAAACATTGAACGCGATCCCCCTTCAGCCAAGGCGGAAGTGATGATGGCGATCGTTGGTCCGATTACCAGCTTCGTGATGGGAGTCGTATTTATCGTGTTGGCCGCCTGGTTTTCAAACAGTGCATGGATGTCGGCCGAGAACCCAATGGAAGCCATCGGGAATCTTGGCCCGGTTGCCACTCTGCTTGCATGGGTTGGTCCCATCAATATTTTGCTTGCGGTTTTCAACATGATTCCCGGGTTCCCACTGGATGGGGGGCGCGTGCTGCGGGGACTGTTATGGTGGTTGACGGGCAATTTGGTCCGCGCAACCCGAATCGCCGCGACTGCCGGACAGGTTCTGGCGTGGTCGCTTATCCTGGCCGGACTTGCCATGGCATTTGGAGTACCCGTGCCGTTTTTTGGCCGAGGTCTGGCAGGCGGGCTGTGGCTGGTGCTGATCGGCTGGTTTCTCAGCGCGGCGGCCAGGGCCAGTTATCAGCAGGTACTGGTCGATCGATTGCTTGAGGATGTGCAGGTGCGTGATTTGATGTTGAGCCATCCTCAAATCGTATCTCCTGAAATGACCGTACAGAATCTGGTCGATCGGTATATGATGCGTTCAGATCAACGCGCATTTCCTGTGGTTGACGAAGATCGTTTGTTGGGTCTTGTCTGTCTTGAAGATGTCAGAAGGCTGAGTCGGGGCATGTGGGAAAAAAAGCGGGTTTCAGAAATTATGACACCGGCGGGGAGGATTGAAACTGTCGAGCCTGATGACGGCGCCGTTGAAGCAGTAAGACGTTTAAGCCGCCTGGACGTAGCTCAGATTCCCGTGGTTGAACGAGGGCGGCTCGTCGGTTTATTCCGTCGGCAGGATTTTATGCGCTGGATCGAACTCAGCGCTACCCGGGACTGGGAACACAAAACCGCATAGTGCTTTGTTTGGGCTGCGCGGCAGCTGCTTTCAGGCAATGTACGGCATCGACACACGTATTCGTTCGATCTCCCGCCCATTAAGATCGAGTATAAAAACCTGGCGCGGTGTCGCGACCAGCAGTTGAGAGCGTTTCAGGTCATATGACAGGCTGTGAATCCCTTTATGAAAATAACGCTGGGTGAGTATTTGGCCGTTCGAGTCGAATTTCACCAGCTGTTTGTCCACGGCAAGCCAAATCGCCTCGTTGTGAACCAGCATGGCGATCGCTTTTTCACCTTTGGGCAGGGTTACGTGCAGTTGATCGACGACACGGTTGCCCGTTTTGTCATAGGCTCTTAACCGGCGATCCTGATAGATCCAGGTCAGTTGATTGTGCTTGCTGATCACCACCATCCGGTCGCCGTGCAAGGTACCCAGTTGATAGGGCAGATGATTAGGGGTTTTGGCTTCCACACGATCCGGCCCATACGTCATCAAGCCGGCCATCATCAGTACTGCGAAACTGAAGGGTGAAATGCCGGAGTATCCAGGGGCTTTGTGCATCATGACCATTCTCCCGCCGTTTGTATCGATTAGCCCCGCGGTGCAGAGCCTGTTCATGAAACGGCTAATTCTGGTCAAGCAGTTTTCGTACCAACACGTACTTGTCCACGTGCAGGGAAAATCGGGAGTTTTTACTCCTGTTTCAGCACCTTGCGTCGAACTTCTAACATGGAACTGTTAGTTTATTGACACGGATTTGACAGGATTCCCCAGCCGCTGAGCAACTCGGGAGGGATGGGTTTTTTCTCTGATTTTGAGTCGATATCGCACAGGTTAAACACGCCTGCCGGCTTGTTGGTGGGAAAGCGGCTGTCGTCGCAGAACAAGGTTAATCCGTTGACCGGTACGTTTGGCACGATGGCTTTAACCGCCATTATCTTCAATTTCATTTCATACAATGGATTCGGGAAATTGTGATTACGATTATTAACAACCTGGGTCCAGTCTTGTAACTGTTCGCCGCCGTATATCAGGCCGGGATAACGTTTGAGGGTGACGACTTTAATGTCTTCGGGAGTCAGGACCAGATAGTCAATAAATATTTCTCCGTCAACACCGTCAGGCAGCTTGACATCGCTTAGGACTTTCGCCCCCAGACGCCTAATGGCGCGTTTAATGTTGCGCCGTTCACGGCGGAGCGGCTGGTTAAACCAGATTATTCCGGTAATGGCGACAATCAGTACGAGGATGGTTATGGCGAGGAGTTCGCGGGAGTATAGTTCGAGAGTTGTCAAAAGCGGTTCCATAATGTCAATTTGTCACGGTTATTTTCGTCGTAGGGCTCTCTTGCCGGGGAGCGGGGTATTAATGCCTGAAGTTAAGGCTTCATTCAAGTCACGTTTTCACAAGTTTGTGAAACAAATATGAGGATGATGTTCCGCTTTGAACTGCTTATCCTGCAAAGTTCCCGGGCCGGTAAAATAGGGGAACACGCTGACATTCGGCAAGCTTTGATGCTATGCTGATTCGAAATCCGGTTTCCACGGGGCGCACGCCCTGATTGCGAGGTTGAATGCGTAGCCATGCGCTTTTTCCCATCTTGATACTGTCTATGGCACTTGCAGGTTGTCCGGGAGGAGACGATTCCGGGAGTTCCGGCCAATCGGTGCCTCCGGAACCGGAGCCCGCAGGCAATATTCGCTTGAACCAACTGGGATTTTATCCGGACAGCAAGAAAATCGCCGTGGTGACGGGGGGCTCTGCGAATACGTTTTCGGTACTGTCCGCCGACGCTCTCGGTGAGCGGTTCAGCGGGACGCTGAGCGACAGCCGGCAGTGGGCTTATTCAAATGAAAACGTGCGGCTGGCCGATTTTTCCGCATTGACGTCACCCGGCCGTTACCGGGTGCGCGTGGAAGGGTTCGAGGATTCACCGGTATTCGAAATAACCGACGGAGTCTACGGCGACCTCGCCAAGGCATCGATCAAGGCGTTTTATTACAACCGCAGTGGTACCGCCTTGGATGCACAACACGCGGGACAGTGGGCTCGTGCCATGGGTCATCCCGACACGGACGTGAGGGTGCATGCCTCCGCCGCGTCACCACCGGACAGGCCGGAAGGAAAAAGTATTTCGTCTCCCGAAGGCTGGTACGATGCAGGCGACTACAACAAATACATCGTCAATTCCGGCATCAGCACCTACACCTTGCTGGCCGCTTATGAGCACTTCAGCGATTATTACAATGACTTGGAGTTGAACATACCCGAAAGCGGCAACAATCTTCCCGACATCCTCGACGAAGCCTTGTGGAATATCCGCTGGATGCTGACCATGCAGGACCCGGGAGACGGCGGCGTTTACCATAAACTGACCACGCAGAATTTCGCCGGTTTTGTCATGCCGGACCAGGCAACCGCGACCCGATACGTCGTGCAGAAATCCACGTCGGCGGCATTGAACTTCGCGACGGTCATGGCGGTGGCCAATCGCGTGTTAGCGGCATTCGATGGGGAATTGCCGCCGGATTTTGCCGAGGATTGCCTGGCGGCGGCAGTGGAGGCATGGAACTGGGCGGTTGACAATCCCTCGGTTGCCTATTTACAACCTCCCGATATTCATACTGGTGCATACGCCTTTGGCGGCGATACGTTTGCAGACGAATTCGCCTGGGCGGCCGCTGAGTTGTATCTTGCGACCAGTGATCCGAATTACTACGACGCGTTTATCGATTATCGTAGCGCGGCCAACGTGCCCAGTTGGGGATTCGTCGATGCCTTGCCGTGGGTGTCGCTCGCTTTTCATATCGACCGGGTCCCGTCTGCCGAGCAGGCGGGGATTAATGCCTCGATCCTGGCCGTGGCGAACGAATTGCTCGACAGCTACACCGCCTCGGCATACGGCACCGCAATGGGGGTCACGGCCGGTGATTTTGTCTGGGGAAGCAATTCCATTGCTCTGAACCAGGGACTGATGCTGATCCAGGCATATAGGATTAACGGCAGCCCGTCCTACCTTGAAGCGGCGCAGGCCAATCTGGACTATATTCTGGGCCGCAACGCGACCGGCTACAGTTTCGTGACCGGTTATGGCGATGTTAGCCCTCAGAATATTCACCACCGTCAATCGGCCGCCGACGGAATTGCCGTGCCGGTACCGGGTTTTGTAGTGGGGGGGCCGCAAAGCGGTCAACAGGACGGATGTGACGGTTATCCTTCCAACCTGCCGGCCAGGTCTTATATCGACAACGTATGCAGTTACTCGACGAATGAAGTGACGATCAACTGGAATGCGCCCCTGGTTTATTTGAGCGGCGCGCTGGAAAGTTTGAGCCGGCCCTGATCAGAGTTTTGGGCGCGTTTCTGTTTGCTTCGACTGCCTTGCCAGAACCGCTTCAATGCTGGAACTCTCAAACGCGTTATCGATATAAATTTCTTCGGTGTTGTCGGCCAAATCGCGCAGTATACCGAGTTGGATGAACACATGATCGTCACCCGGCACCAGCGTTTGCGCCGGCGCTTGGTTCACGACGGGTTTACCGTCGAACCACACGCTGACGTAACCATTCTCCGGGTCGACGGACCAATGGATATGCATGGCAATAGCGTGCCACTGTTCAGGCTTGACAGCCTCAGCCGATTCCCACAGCGGCTCCTGGCTTCCCGCTACCTGAAAGCTGATGGAGGATCCTGAAAGATTAAAGCGGGTAATTTGTCGGTAACTCGGGGACGATTCCCAATAGCCGAATTCATGGCGGCTTCGGGTGAGTAAGGCCGGCAACATGAAGCTCCAGCCAAAGTATATATCCGAGTCCTCCCCGCTACGTCGCGGATCAGGACGATATTGAAGCTCTACCCGGTTCAGTTTCGCGTTGTTTTTCCAGAGATATTCCGGCTCTCCCTGAATTGTGATCCGAGCCGAGTAGTTACCCTCGGCTACGTGATCCCGTGACAATGCGATTCCTACCGGATTTAGAAGGTACGACCATTGGTCCAGGTCGCCCGTTTCGAAATCCCCGCGCCAATATGTTTCCGAAAGGGTTTGCGTGTGGACAGCGGCTGTTAACAACAAGAACACGCAAAGAAAGCGTGCAGAGGGTCTCCGGGGCAGGAAACGGTAGGTCATGTTGATAAAGTCTGATTCGATTGGAAAGCATGGTATCAATATTTACCTTTGCTTTCACTTTGGAATTGGCCTGTTCCCCTGATCCTGACGGGTGTCCGGATTAGAGAATAATCCAGACACCCTCAGGTTCTCCCCGCCATTACGTGCCTGTTCGACGTCATGTAATGGCCCCCTCTTGGCCTCCTCCCCTACGTATTTTTACTGTCAGGAAGTAAACATAGTCCATAAAATATGTAGTCCTCCGGACTATTTGTATTATTTTGTGAACTGGTTCACAAAAATAATTCACCCACACGCACAACGGGCGGTAGCGCGGGCTTCTGTTAAAATGCGTCCAGATTCAATAAAGGGGTGACCATGAAACAACGAGCTTTGGGAGCGACAGGTACCAGCATCAGTGAGGTGGGACTGGGCTGTTGGCAGTTTGGCGGGGATTTCGGACCGATTGCCGATGAAACGGCGTTTGGGGTCATGCAGGCGGCGGTGGATAGCGGGATCCGTTTTTTCGATACCGCCGATGTGTATGGTGCCGGCCGTAGTGAATCGCTGATTGGCGAGTTTTTGAAGGGCTGCAAGGAGCCGGTTTTCGTTGCCACCAAATTCGGGCGTGGCCCCGGCGTTTATCCCGACGGTTATTCCGAAGACGCGCTGCGTCGCGCGGTGGATGCCGCCTTGGAGCGCTTGCAACGCGATACGCTGGACCTGTTGCAGCTGCACTGTGTACCGGTCGAAGTATTGCGTCAGGGTAAAGTGTTTGACTGGCTGCGCCGCGTCCAGGAGGAAGGCTTGATCAGGCATTTCGGAGCCAGTGTCGAAACCGACGAGCAGGGAATGTTATGCCTGGAGCAGGACGGCATGGTGTCGCTGCAGGTTATCTTTAACATTTTTCGTCAGAAACCGTTGGAACGGCTGTTGCCGACGGCCAAGCAGCGCGGAGTAGGGATAATTGTCCGCCTGCCGCTGGCCAGCGGCCTGTTATCGGGGCGCTATACCCGTGAGACGCGCTTCGCGGAGACCGATCACCGCAATTACAACCGGGAAGGCAAGGCCTTCAGTGTGGGTGAGACTTTCGCCGGCTTGCCGTTCGAAAAGGGGCTGGCGCTGACAGATGCTCTCAGGCAATACGTGCCGGCTGATATGACTCTGGCGCAAATGGCCTTGCGCTGGATACTGGACCACGATGCCGTGTCGACAATCATTCCGGGTGCAAGCTCGCCGGAGCAGGCGAAAGGCAACAGCATGGCAGCCGCTTTACGGCCGTTGTCGAAGCAACTGCACGACACACTGGCCCGGTTTTACAGGGAGGAAGTGGCGCCGCATATTCGTGGTGTTTATTAAAGAACCTTCATCCGCAGATTAACGCAGATAGACGCAAATAAAAATCGAGTGACTTTACAACTACCTGAGGAGCCGCAGAAATTTAATCTGCGAACATCTGCGGTAATCTGCGGGTAGAATTAATCTTGAAATTCGGGGCCGGGCTTCTATAATGCCCGGCTCCCCGCCGGGCCAGGTTCCGGCATATCGTTAAATCAAGTGGCCTTTGGTAGCGGCCACCACTGAGAAGGAGGCCGTATGCCTGTAATCACCCTGCCCGACGGTTCCCGGCGTAAGTTTGATTCCGCCGTCACTCTTCAGCAAATCGCCGAATCCATCGGCCCGGGGCTGGCAAAAGCCGCGGTGGCCGGTCGTGTAAACGGCGAATTGCGGGATACCAAGATCCCTTTCGATTACGACGCCCGGGTTGAAATCATTACCTCGAAAGACCAGGAAGGCCTGGAAATTATCCGGCATTCGTTCGCCCACCTGATGGGGCATGCGATCAAGCAGCTTTTTCCGACAGCCAAAATGGCCATCGGTCCGGTCATCGAGGACGGTTTCTATTACGACATCGATTACGAGCGCCCGTTTACCCTGGAGGACGTGCAGGCCATCGAGGCCCGCATGAACGAGTTGATCCAGCGCGATTACGAAGTGAATCCCGAAATCGTCAGCCGCGACAAGGCGCTGGCGACCTTCAAAAAACGCGACGAGCCTTACAAGGTGGAGTTGGCGGAAAACATTCCCGACGGCGAAATCATCAAGCTTTACCACCACGAGGAATACATCGACATGTGCCGGGGGCCGCATGTGCCCAACACCCGGCACTTGCGCGCT